>JBEQBL010000087.1:0-7560 GCA_041639835.1 Salinarchaeum sp. | reverse complement strand
AATGTAACCCGCCAGGAAGAGATTAAAACTGGCGTCTTGACTCAAAGCAGTCACGAATCGTCATCACGTTGGCTTTCAAGCCGTTCAATCCGACGGCGTTGATCACGGTGTAAGGAAACGATCAAATCGGAGAGCACACCAAACATGATCAGTTGCACACCAAGTAACACACCGGCAGCAGCAACTAGTGCAAGGACTTCATGAGGGACCCGGAAGACAATCCAGCGGTACCCAACAAAGGCTCCGACACCAAGGCCAAGGATAAGCGCAAGGAGCCCAACGCTCCCGAAATAGAAGAGTGGATTATTGGTTTTTGCAAGTCGATAGAGGGTAAAAATAATTAAGCCACCGTCGCGAATCGGTCGCAGATTCGTTTCCGAGTCCGCCGGCCGAGGGCGGTATGTAACTGGCACCTCGGTGGTATCGATCCCATGGCGAACACACTCAACGGCCAGTTCGGTCTCAATGCCAAACCCCTCCGCTGAGAGGTCAAGACGGTCAATCGATTCGCGGGTAAAGGCCCGATAGCCACTAAGAATGTCGTGGTGATCCCGTCGATGAATCAACCGATAGGCACCGTTAATGAGTCGGTTGCCGGTCTTGTTAAGTCGAGTCATGGCGCCAGCGCGCATATCAGCGAAGCGATTCCCGATAACGTGCTCTGCACGTCCGGACACAAGCGGGTCAAGCATCCGGTCGGCATCTTCCGGTCGATAAGTGCCGTCACCGTCAACCATCAGAATATAGGGCGCGTCAATGTATGACAGGGCCTCACGAACGGCCTGCCCCTTGCCAGATCCGGACTGCTCGATGACACGTGCCCCAGCATCAGCCGCATGGGCCTGTGTCTCGTCAGTGGAGCCACCGTCAATAACAAGAATATTGTCATATCCCTCGGCGTGGAAGCCGGTGATTACGTCTGTAATTGTCGCCGCTTCGTTAAGCGTCGGGATCAGCACACAGACCGATCCGGAGCTGGACTCGGCCATCGGGTCGATATCCCACAAACAACAGTAAAACGCTGGCGGTCCGCAGTGCGTTCCCGGCGACGATAGACGATATTAGATCCCATCCCAGGCGGACAGTTCCACGATACGGTCAAAGGCCTGTATATCACGGTCAGTTCCGGTGCGATTAACAAAGGTCTCAAGATAAGCAAGGCGGTCACGAAGTTCGGTCGTATCGTAGGCATCAACGGTGAGCCGCGAGGCAGCAACAGCAGCCTCAACAACAGCGACTGGTGCGCGACGGAGCGATGGAACAGTCTGTTGACGGGTGGCGGATGCAGTCGGGTGAAGGGCCCACTCGACCCATTCGGTACCCCCGCTGGTGCCGGTCTCGGAAACGGATGCTGTGACACGGACCCATCCCGCAGTCGATTCAAGCACCGGCTGATCGGTGATATACGTATCCAAGGCGGCCTCAACAAGTGATCGTGGGTCGGTAAGACACTGGATGATACCATGGTTGGTACGAGCAAGATTACGTCGTGTTGTCGTCTCGCCCCATGAGCGAGCCCATGGCGGGTCACCGGCATGAACGCCAAAGGCAGCCTGGTTCCACGTGCCATCAGGTAACTGCGTTGCAATAATCGTCTCAGTCACACCACGCAATGGTATGGGCCAGTCAGTAGCATCGGGGTCCTCAGTCGGAGTGCCAGCAGGACGCTCCATCAAACGGTCACCTCCTCGCGGTGCAGGGCAACAAAGAGGCCCCCAGCTAATAGATCGGCAGTTGCGCCAGGGTTAATATCATCTGCTGCCAGAGAGCGGGCAAAATCGGCAATTGCAGCCCGATCAACTGCAGTGGCATCAGTCGAGGGCGCAAGCGCTTCCGAGATGTCTGTGGGGTCAGCGTCCGGCGGGAGCAAGGCGGCTGCGTGTTCACGCACCGTCTCAGCGACATGCTCACCGTGGGCAGTTACAACAAGGGGGTCCGGACGAGCAGCTAGCAACCAGAGATGAACAGCACTCGCTCGGCGGCTGATCGGGCCGGAACTGTGTGCCAGCCAGTCGGCTGCGCGAAAGGTCCACTCAAATCCGGCAACGAGTTCCGTGGCAACCCCACCCCGGTCGGCCGCCGGCTGGAGAATATCAAACAGGGTCAAATCATGCCGTCTAAGCGTGTCACCGGCCGTAGCGCCATCACGGATATCCGGTACAGGGGTGTCTGTCGGGGGCTCCGGAACGCGGATGTCAACATACTCAAAGGCCTCGTAGAAGGCAACAGCATCAGCAACGGTTGTTGTCTCAACAAGTGTCCGGGCATCCGATGGGCAAAGAGTCCTATCAGAACGGCCAGCAGCGGCAACAAGCGGCGTCAATAGCAACAGCGCCCCAAACTGTGTATTCGTGGCAGCACGTCTGGCCATTCCCTCAACAGCCTGATTAAATGCTGGTCCAAGTGATGTGCCGGCGGCAGCCGCCAGAAGACCATCTCGGGCACCAACACTGCCGGCGAGAAACTGTTCAAACCGGAGATCCGGCAGATCCCGCTGCCGAGAGACATTTCCCGGCGTCGGTGCCGCCGTAGCCTCAACAAGCAGGGCTAACTCGGCGGTTGCCGCCGTCTTAGTCATACCCACGATTCGAACTGAATAATCAAAAGCAGGGCGGTATGCCCTATTGACAGACGGGAGAGCACCCTATTCATGGGGGCGCTGGCAGACAAACGCTGGGGGGATTAATCACCGATGGCAAGCTCTTTGCCGATAACATCAAGGACTCGGGTTGCATCATCCGGAGTCTCAAGGGTAATATTCGTACGAATGGTTTGACAGTCAAGTGTGGTCGGATCGTCGGTGTCGATCACAACTGCATCAAGGAACGGATAGGCCTCAACAAGCCCGGCTGTCGATGGCTCAAACCCAACTGCACGCATCAGTTTAGCCGCTGGCCCCGAGAAGACCTCCTCCCCAATAAATGGTGAGACAGCCACCACGGTTGTCTCCGCAAGGGCATCTCGGAACGACTCCATAGCAAGCATTGGACCAATGCTAGTCACCGGATTTGAAGGACCGATCACAACCGGTGCTGAGAGGGCATCCATCACAGCCAGTGTCGGCGTAGCTGTGTCCGCACCACGGAACTCAACATCATCGACGGGGGGCTCGCCATGGTGTGCAACCCAAAATTCCTGAAAATGCATCATCTCCGTGGGGGTATGGATGAGACTTGCAACGGGATCATCACTCATCGGAATGAGATCAAGAGAGAGCCCAAGCCCAGTAGCAAGCTTCCGAGTCACGGTGGTCAAGGAGTGACCCTCATCAAGCAGTCCGGTTCGAATTGTATGAATGGCCCGATCAGTATCACCAAGCTGCATGAACTCAGCAGCGCCTGAAAAGCGACGCCACTGCGCGATATCACGGCCGGTGGTCTGTTGATCAGCTGAAAGGTAGCGCGGATCAGGAGCAAGATCCAGTGCCTCGCGAAACCGCGCTACGGCAGTATGGGTATGGGTGGTATCATCATCAATCCCCCACCACGTCTCGCGATCTAACAGACCGCCGCACAGATAGAGAACAGTATCGACATCGGGACAGACAAGTTGCCCACCGAGTTCGACATCGTCTCCTGTATTGGCGATAACCGTCGTCGTAGCAGGGTCAAATGGTGACGATGCAAGACCGGTCAGAAGCTTTGGGGTCCCGGTCCCCCCAGCAAGAAAGGTGACCATCGCGTTGTCCATTACTCGTTGTCGCCCTCGGTTACGCGTTTCGGATCCTCGGATCGACGGCTATGCTGCATCAAGCCATGAGGTGAAACTGCCGTTAAGAAGTGTCTCCCGTTGACGATCGAAGTATTGACGCTGAGCGGTGTGAATGGCCTCGGCAAGTCCGGCTCCATCGGCAGCCGCTTCGCGAGCGCGCGCTCGTTTCCAGTCGGCCGGTGAGACGTTCTGATCAACGCGTTGTCGAAGAGGACGAAGGTACTGCTGGACCCGTCCTTCCGAAACCCCGGCAGACCGAAGTCCATCGCGAGCATGCGCGAAGAGGTCATTATACAGCCGGTCATTATCATAGGTCTCAATACCGTCGTTTGTTACCCAGGTCAATGTCGCGTCAAGTCCGTCGTGCATGGCCTTGTAGAAGTTCTCGCGGGCTGTACGCCAGTCTAAGTCGGCAATTGGATGTTCAACACGAGGGAGCGCTTCCATGAGCCCAGCGAAAACCGCCTGGATGGCAATGGTATCCTGTACGGTTGGTTGCCCGGGCAGGGGACGAAACTCGATACGGGTATTTGCCGCCGATCGGGAAGGTCCATCAAAGACCGGACGGATCCACCGCCAGTATGTCCCATGTTTATGTCGGAAATGTGCAAACTGATCATCGAAGCGCCCGGTCTCATCGGAGACAACCGGGACAAGCGGTGGGTCAGTAGCAATGCGATCAACCGCCTGTTCGACGGTTTCAATATCATTTGGAAATCGGACCTTGCCAGCCGGCCTGGCGGGGTCGTTGAGCACGGTTTCGAAAACGGCGATCCGATGTTCATCCCAGCCATCGGTGAGCGCGTCTTCAATTGTTGTGCCATCGTCGTAAAGACTAGGAGGGAAAAACGGCGAGTTTACGCCGATAGCAAGCAATGGGCCGGCAATGCGCAATGCGTACCCGAAGTATGTCGGAAGGTCTTCTGCCTGCGGGATCTGATAATGGGGCTGAATTGAGGTGATCAGACTTTCCGGCATTACAGTCGTTGCTTCAAGGGACACATGCGGGGCATGCAGATCAAGGCCGACAGTCGTATCGGCATTTGCCATCGCATGATACCGAGAAGCATCCGACATATTCCGCGCGATAATCGTCCCATCAACCGTCGCCGTGGCGGTGAGATAGTCATGCGCAGTTTCCCCCTCTGGCGGAATCGTCCACAGGCCATCGCTGATAAGTCGCATGCCATGTGGCCGCGTACAGTCAAGCGCGGCGGCAAGGCGACTTCGGACCTCAGCCTGCTGAGCAGTAAGTCCATACTCATTAAACGGTTGTGGACTAGTGCACATCTCGGCGTTGTGCAGTCCTAGTTCCTTTTCCATCCCGATCATCGACAGCAGGCGACGCGGGACCCGCGCCAGTTGGCCCGCTTGCCCGGCTGGGGTACGGCCGCCATCAGCATCGGATTCGGTGACAGCATAGAATTCATACTCAAGCCCAATATTGGCTTGCGGATTATCGAATGTTCCATCGGCAAGTTCTGATTTGATGAGCGCACGCTCCTCGGCGACCCGTTGTTGAAACTGCTGGCGATCCGTCTTAAGAGCCTCCTGGACGCGGTCAACAATCTCCACGTCGGCCATGTATCCTTCCTTGTGCACCGGGGGGTGAAAAATCCTCACTGAACAATATACTTATCCGGCATCATATCAGCCCGAAATTGGACAGCAGGCTATCACGGTAGTGAGCGGGAGCCGACAAAACCAGTTACGGGAGGTTCATATCCGAGAGCCGCTCTGGAAGATATGTCTCGGTCACAAAGTCAAGTCCATGCGACGCCAAAGCCTGTTGTTCGGACTTTTTTCCAATATCAAGTTGAAGTTCAATCTGCTCTTCCCAATAATCGGTCTGGAACCGAGGGTCCTCAAGCTCACTCTCTAAGGCGTTGATATCGGAGTCACTGAGCGGATCCGTCGGTAGTTCATACTCAACAATATCCGACGGCTGCACGCCAATGAACTTGGCTTCCGGCGTGGCAAGATATTCCGAGAGATGAGCAGACTTAATCGAACCATATGCGACGGATCCATAGATCCGGTATGACCATGGGTCACCGTCAGTAAAGACAGTAACCGGAAGTCCGAGGTCATCATGAAGTCGTTTGGTAAGTCGTCGCGTTGCCCGGGCCGGCTGACCTTTCAGATGGACGATTAATGCGTTGTATGCATCGTCAAATCCGTTCTCAACAAGTCGATCACGCATCCCACCGGTCTCAACGGCAAGCACAAAGTCCGCATCACAATCAAGGAACTCAATTGTGTCCGGATTATTCGGAATCTGGTAGCCACCTTCACCAACATCCTCTTGACAGTGGATCACGCGTTCACCGCGACGGGTCTGCTCACGGAGCCGTAAGGGTCCAAGGATGGTCGCCCCGGATTCCTCAGGGCGCATATGGAAATCCTCACGGGTGACACCGGAGACAATCTCAAGATCCTCAATAAGCTGGTTTGACTCATCTTGGCTTGTAAACTGCGCGTCCTCGTTATCCCAGGACTCCGAAAGATAATACAATTCCCGCAGTGTTGAGGATCGATCGCCCTCAAGTTGATCAACAAGAAACTCGATTGTATAAACCGCCTTCAGTAACTTCAGAGCGCCATTAATCGAGTTCGCCGACCGGGTTGAAGTACGATCACCATAGACCCATACATCGTCGGCTTCACTGTACTCGATGTTGCTTTTAGTTCGGGTCGGCAGGTGCATTGCGGGGATCTCGCCGCTATCAAGTTGGTCGTACAGTTCAGCCGCCAGCTCAATAAGTTCCTGCTGGGGAGTGCTAAGTTGTGAGTCGGAGTCGTTTGTGTCAGTGCTCATAATTAGGCTGTAATCGTGAGTTTGGCTGTCTCAATACCATCAACGGACAGATCAAAGTCAGCAGTATCGGAAACACGGTATGTTAGTGTCTCTGTGCCACCAGCATCAACTGTTGGGGACCACTTAATAAACCATTCATCATCAACCTCGACGGCTGTGACTGCGTCCGGCAAGCCCGTTGGCTCCTCGGAGACGATTTCAGTTACCTCAAAAGTCTCTGAGGCGTTGGTATGGTTCTCGACAGTGAGGTGGACGGTTCGATAATCGCCATCGGTAGCCACCTCGGCGTGGCGTTCAATGAGGACATTATTCATAATCCGGGCAAGGGCATCACCATAATTGGGCTCCTCGCGGTCGGTGACTTCGGCGACCTTCTGTGCCATCTCCGGAAGGATATCCGCCAAGGCATCCCGCTTGCGACGACGCTGCTGCATTGACTGTTTTTTCTTGAGATAGGACTTGAGATCACGGGCGGCCTCGCGAATCGCAAGTTCGATTTCATCCTCAATCTCGGGAACATTGGCAACAGCGTCCTTGGATTCACTAGTAAATGGCACGTTCGTGGAGGCAACATGAACAAGCAAGACAACCGGGCCTTTTGGGAGTCCGGACCCACCAGGCTGGTCAAGTTTGTAGTTCCGCCAGCCAATTGATTTAACTACGTCCGTAATAGCGCAGGCCCCACGCTGGTAGACAAGCGGCACACGGTTGGCAAATCGCATGAGGTCAACACTGCCCTGTTCAAGATCTCCGCCGTAGGCGATGCCAGCTTCAACGATAAATGGGTCACCGCCGTGGACCTCCGCATCGCGGGTTGTTGCGGTGTAAAAGTCGGCGTTGTACTCCTTTTTCAGCCCGGCTTCAACAAGTTCGGCAGTGATCGGAGACAGACATGACGTCGGCGGCGAAAGGACACTGACCGATCGCATCGCTTCAAGAAGATCACTGGCCGTGTCACGGTCGCCAGCAAGGGTTCTGATCTTTGGAGGGGTATCCGGGACGGTCTGTGTATGCTCCCACAGCGCTTCCTG
>JBEQBL010000086.1:0-7577 GCA_041639835.1 Salinarchaeum sp. | reverse complement strand
CTGATCAGGCGACCCTCACCGGAGGTTTTCAGCCGCCGTGCTGTCCGAAAGGCCTGATCCCAGTCATCCGGCTCATACTCCGCTACGAGATCGGCAAAGGCAACATTCCGGCATACTTCCGTCCCGATTGCATCCTTCCACGCGCTGTTGTACCGATCAAGCCGTCCGCTGGCGGCTAGGTCACCAGCGATGGCACCGGTTCGGATCGCAACGTGATCGCCCCCTTCATGGAATGCTGACGTGGCACCCATCGCGCCCCCAACAACGGCAATCGCTGCTTCCGTGGGTGACTCAATCGGCCGCGTTGACGAAATCGCGTATGTCTCTGTCCCTGCCTGCTTCCCCCGTGACTCGACAACCGGGAAATCGGACAGTTCATACTCCGGATACTCCCGCTGTAGCAGTCGTTCAATATATGTTGCTGGCGAGGGCAGAGTGTCATCATCGGGATCGAGCAGCCAGTACTCTGTCGGCTCGCTTACCGCATCCATTGTGAGACCGATTGGCATTGTTAACCCGATGCGTGCGACGTACTCATCATTCGGAAAAATCCATGGATACGCTGTTTCTCCCGGAATGGCTCCCCACCAGAATTTCATGGCGTCATCATCAAACACCTCCGGTGGCATCCGACGGTGCTCCTGATAGGCGATGTGATTGGCGTCCCGCGTTCCCAGGTAGTCCGTGATTGATGTCCCCTCAGAGAGATAACGATCCAATACGGCGTTTGTCATCTGTCGTTGTGGTCCATCAGCAAGGATCAACGCCTCGGCACTTACCGTGGTGCCGTCTCCAAGTGTCAGGCGATGCTCTGGGGTGCCGGTTAGCTCGGAGGTTACATCCCGAACACTCACACCAGGTCGATAGGTGGCGCCGGCGGCTTCGGCCCGCTCGCGAAGCCAGTTGTCCATCTCGACCCGATCAAAGGTTAATCCAAAGTGTGGGTATCGTGCCTCCATCCCTGTCCGGTCGACAACGACCTGCTCGGATGGCCCGAAAAATTCCGCTTGATCAAGCTCTTGGAGGATAACCTCATCCGGAATCGCCTCGTAATCAAGCCCTGCGAGATCAATCCAGTAGTCAAGCAGTCCAGCGGCATCGGTCGAATCCGGGCCTGGTTCCTCTCGATCTTCTCGTGGGACGCCTTTCTCAAAGACAGCCGCTGTGGCCCCGGCATCGGCTGCTGCCTTGGCTGCGGCAAGTCCGGCTGGCCCCCCGCCAACGATCGCGACATCGTACCGCTGCATGCTCTATATTCGGGCTGGCAACGGTCATAAGTGCCCTCCTTTCGGTCGATACTGATCACTCTCCTTTCCCCTCTGGCTATCGAGATAGCCAAACAGCTATATTACTGCGATCGTAGGGCTAGCTAATGACGATCCTTGTCGACGCGGCGATTGCGTTTGCCATTGGCGGCGGGGCATATCTCGGCACGGAGCTCGTCTACCTGCTTTTACAAGTGCTGACGCGGCTGGCTGGCGGCAGTCTCTCGATTCGGCCGGCATCACTGCCTCCACATGAAGAGCTTTCACTCGGGACAGCCGCATCGGAGTCCTCGCCCGATGCAGATGTGACCACAGCCTGAATCCTGGTTGTTGCTGACTCAGTTCGGTGCAAACTGATCCAGGCCTGTTTGCCGTCCAGCGACAAGGGTCGAATGGCGTCGAAGTCGAGATGGATTGACTGGCAACTCTGTCAGGACCGCATCGACTGCAGCATGAAAGCTCTCTGCAACTGCTGGTCTCTCATCGAAGGCATTTCGCACAGCCTCACGGATCTGCCAGACTCCGACTGGGGCCCAGTAGTCCTCGGTCACTTCACGCAGGACCAGACACGTCGCCTGTCGCCCACGATCAGCCAACTCCTCAAGGACCCCTAATCGGGCGGCGTAATATGCCCCAGCAGTCTCATCAACGTATCCCGACCGCCCAGTGTGATCCTCCCAGTCGGCCATGACTTGGTATTGCTGTCCGTCGGGATTCCAGACTGATCCTGGGGCTTTCAGTTCAACGAGCTCAAACTCCCACTGGCCAGGGGCGAGAATAATCCAAAACCGATTGCCAAGATACTGATTATACCAGACCTCAACCTGATCAATAGCCGTTGCGTTGTCGATCCGCCCTCGCAGATACCGTCCGATTGTGTCATCAACGGCGGTAATTGACCACCGTGTTGGCACCAGTCGTCGCTGATCGCTTTGACCAAGTGCCCCAGCAGATAGGATATCATTAATCTCATACACATCGAATCCACGTCGATAGAGATAGGTCATCGCCCCATCAGCACGCCAGTCATCGTCCTCAAGTGTCTTTTTGACCGGTCGTGGGACATGCGGATTTTCTCTGAGATCAACCGCATCAGCGGTCGCATTTGGTCCGGTTGGTGTCATGACCGCATCAACTGACAGGTTCTGACGCGGACGATCCTGTAGTCCAATCTCGATATCAACGGGTCGATCAGCAATAGCAATTTCCCGCTGGGATCCAACAAACCCATCCCAGACATCTGTCACGTTGACATTTGCCTGTCGCCGGGAGTTTAACAATCCGGTCCGGCGATCAAGTACCGTCTCAATATCAACGCCATACCAGTCATCGGTGGTTGCGTATGCCGCGGCATTGTCCTCGTTCCCAACCGGCGATAATACCCCGGCGGAGACATCCGGATAGTTCGTCTGTCCGACGAAGATCTCCGGAGCTGTTGACCCGACGAGTGTATCCCCCTGTAAGTCCTCAAACTGGTTGTCGATCCCGTCGATATATTCGGTAATTTTGTAGGACTTTTCCTTGGCCAAGCGTCGCTGTGTCGCTTGGTCATCGGTCAACTCTGTGTCAAGGAACTCATCAAGTCGCATGGTCGGTGATGCCACGGTGACTGCGTGTACCCAGAAGGCTGCTCTCCCGATTAGCTATGAATACCCATCGCTTCGATCTGCTCTTGATACCGGTTCCGAATTGTGACCTCAGTTACCTGTGCCACCTCGGCGACCTCACGCTGGGTCTTCTTTTCGTTGCACAATAGCGAGGCAGCATAGATGGCGGCAGCCGCATACCCAGTGGGTGATTTGCCCGATAACAGGCCCTCTTCGGCGGTTTCTTCGATAATCTCGTTGGCCTTGATCTGTACTTCCTCGCTGAGTTCAAGTTCCGAACAGAACCGTGGCACGTATTTTTTCGGATCAACCGGCTCCATTTCAAGGCTCAGTTCTTGTGAAATATACCGATATGTCCGACCGATTTCTTTCCGGTTAACCCGCGAGACATCAGAGATTTCCTCAAGACTTCGTGGAATCCCCTCCTTACGACAGGCAGCATATAATGCGGCCGTTGCAACCCCTTCAATTGAGCGTCCTCGAATGAGATCTTCCTTGAGTGCTCGCCGGTAGATCACACTTGCAACCTCTCGGACCGACCGGGGAACTCCAAGAGCCGATGCCATCCGATCGATTTCTGAGAGTGCAAACTGAAGATTTCGTTCCCCAGCGTCCTTTGTTCGAATCCGTTCCTGCCATTTCCGGAGCCGATGCATCTGGCTTCGCTTTTCCGAGGAAATCGATCGTCCGTAGGCGTCTTTGTCCTTCCAGTCGATTGTCGTTGTCAGCCCCTTATCATGCATCGTTTTCGTCGTCGGCGCGCCAACACGGGATTTTTCCTTACGTTCTTCGTGATTGAACGCCCGCCATTCCGGCCCCGGATCAATCTGCTCGTCCTCAACAACGAGGCCACAGTCCTCACAAATGAGTTCCCCCCGGTCAGAACTTTTGACTAAATTTTCGGATCCACACTCCGGACAGTGTCGTACGCCTTCCTCGTCTTCGGTTTGTTCGACCCCCTCCCGTTCCCGCTGGTGTGTAGACCGTGTCATCGCACTTTTATGGTAGTATGATTGCTGTACTTAAATCCTTGGCTGGATTTGTTAGATTCCACCCCTGTCACGCGGGATAGCAGTACAGAAATTGAGGCTACGCGGCGTCACGTCCCCATTTATTGGGGGCGACATAAAGAGAAGGGCTTTACTTACGCCTTGTTTAACGGATTGATAATGCCGACCATTGAGTGTGACCCTCAGCAAGCGCGCCAGCAACTTGAGACAGCAGGTGCGCAGATACAACCGGGAAACACGGATCATGAGCAGTGGCGGGCAACACTCGGTGATGCCACAGCTGTTGCCTATGCGGATACCGTTGTTATCCAGGGGTCGGCTCCGGAAGATATTCATGCTGTTCTTACCTCTGCCGGCGGTCGTGGACATGTCTATTTTGATGGGGCCAGTCATGGCAATCCCGGCCCGGCAGCAATCGGCTGGGTCCTTGTGACTGACGAGGGTATTCTTGCTGACGGTAACAACCGCATTGGCGAGGCGACAAACAACCAGGCTGAGTACAAGGCGTTAATTCGTGCCCTTGAGATGGCCGTCGAATACGGATTTACATCAGTCCATGTCCGTGGGGACTCCGAGTTGATTATCAAACAGGTGCGTGGTGGCTATGATGTCACTGATCCGGAATTACAGCGGTTGCGAATCACGGCCCGAGAACTGTTAGAACAGTTTGACTCCTGGTCGCTTACCCATGTCCCCCGAGAAGTTAACGAACGAGCTGATCAACTTGCAACGGAGGCGTTGACCGATGGGTGAGCTTCCTGATGCGGTTGTTGATGATGCCGAGCGACTCACCCGATTAGCTCGGCAGGTATCAAGCGATGCCGAGGCGGCGGCGTATCGGGAGCGTCGTGATGAACAGCTTGCTGAGTATGACTATGCTGCTCGTGTCCGCGAGGATGGTTCTGATGCGACACTCGTGTGTTATCCTCGTGACTGGCTTGTCGATGGCACCGTTGTCCCGGATCGGATTGATGATCTTGATCGTGGTATTGAACGGCCGCTATCCGGTCCCGGGGACCCGGATCAGTGGACGACTATCGAAACGTACAATCAACAGATCGCAGCCGCTGTCGCGGAGACCTACGGCCCCGACCACGGTGCCAATGCCAAGGCGCTTGCTGCCTTTGCAAGTGATCACTACGCCAAACCCATTGACGCCCTGACTGAAGCCGAACTTGCGGAGTTTCAAACGGAGTATTATGTCCGTAATGTCTGGCCGACTGCTGATCAGCGTGATTGCCTGTCCGAATCACTCACACACACCCTTGAGATAGCGGCCGACCATCACCGTCCAGATCGCTGATCGGGTTGATGCCGAAAGTGACTTGCCGTTACCGGGCACACCGCCGCATATGGTCGACAAGTGGGAAGAACTTCAGACGGGACCGAACCCACCAGAGACGGTCTACGCAGTTGTTGAGTGTCTCAAAGGTGAGCGAAACAAATACGAATACGATAAGGACGTGCCAGGTGTTGTCCTTGATCGTGTCCTTCATTCAAATGTCCATTATCCAAGCGACTATGGCTTTCTCCCCCGGACCTACTATGATGACGAGGACCCCTTCGATATCCTTGTCCTAGTTCAAGAGTCGACTTTCCCCGGTTGTATTATCGAGGCGCGTCCGGTTGCCTTGATGAAAATGGACGACGATGGTGAACAGGATGACAAGGTCATTGCTGTCCCGACTGAGGACCCCCGGTATGACGATGTGACCGATATTGGCGACCTCTCGGAGCAACAGCGTGACGAAATTGCGGAGTTTTTCGAGACCTACAAGAATCTTGAACCGGGCAAGGAAACCGAGGTGCTTGGCTGGGAAGACCGAACCGCCGCCGAGGAAGCCATCGAACACGCGATGGAACTGTACGACGAGCAGTTCGATAGCCCGCGATTGTAATCGGCTCTGCGTGTGCCGGGATATACCCCCCGGTAATGATTCGGTAGCCGATATGTAGTATGATTATGGGTAATGTTTTGACCCCTGGAGCCAAACCTCATACTGTTATGTCAACTGCCACTGACCCATCTGACGGCCAGGCTGCCCCCACTGTCGCTGACGCCGCCGCTGAGCCGTCATTTGGGATAGCTCACCCGACGGTTATTCCCGCCTCTGAGTGACTGTCAGGAGTTATCGGGTGTATATTCCGGTCGCCGCTACTGCCTGTACCGTCTTATTTTGCCGTATCATCGTTGATCTTCGATATTCCGAAACCAACTTTCTTGTATGGATCGGATATAACGGCGACCATGGGATTACTTGATCGGCTCCGCGGGGATGATGCGCCGCGTGTTGTGTTCATTGGGATTGATGGGGTGCCATACTCATTACTCGCTTCGCATTTTGACGAGTTTGAGAACTTTCAAGCCTTGGCCGAAGAGGGATCGGCTGCTGCGATTGATAGTATTGTGCCTCCCGAGTCAAGTGCCTGCTGGCCAGCATTAACAACCGGTGTTAACCCCGGTCATACCGGTGTGTATGGCTTTCAGGATCGTGAAATTGGCTCGTATGAGACATACGTCCCGATGGGCCGGGATGTACAGGCCACACGACTGTGGGATCGGGTCGAGGAGGCGGATCGATCAGCAACGGTGATGAACGTTCCTGTAACCTTTCCGCCACAGCGAAACGTGTCGCGTATGGTTTCGGGATTCCTTTCCCCGGAGCTTGACAATGCCGCCCATCCGGAAAGTTTCGCCCAGCAACTATCGGCGATGGACTATCGTATCGATGTCGACGCCAGGTTGGGACATGATGATGATAAATCCGACTTCATTGCCGATGCGAACACGACCGTCGAAACCCGCATGCAGGCCTTTGAGCAGTATTTGACCAATGACGATTGGGACCTGTTTTTCGGCGTTTTCATGACCACTGACCGGATCAACCACTTTCTCTTCGGCGATTATGCATCCAACGGCGAGTACTACGAAGAGTTCATTGACTTTTATCGTCGTATTGATCGATATATTGGCCGAATCCGTGATCTCATTCCGGATGATACAACACTTATTGTCGCCAGTGACCATGGGTTCCAGCCGCTACATTATGAGGTCAATCTTAATCAGTGGCTTCGGGAGGAAGGGTGGCTTCGCTTCCAGTCCGACGAGCATGAGGAACTCGCCGATATTGCTGCCGACACCCGGGCGTACTCGCTTATTCCTGGACGGCTCTATCTCAATCTTGAGGGCCGTGAACCGCGTGGATCGGTGCCAGAAGACGACTACGAGGCCGTTCGTGATGAACTGACTACTGCCTTACAGTCCCTTGAGGGCCCGGATGGCACTCCAGTATGCAAGCGGATCGTTGAACGGGAAGATGCGTTCCGTGGCCCGCATGATGATATTGCGCCCGATTTGGTCATCATCCCCAACGAAGGATTTGACCTCAAGGCCGGCTTTGGAACTGAGAAACCCGTGTTCACTGATGGGCCTCGAACCGGCATGCATAGCTTTGAGAATGCCTGCCTGTTCGTTGATGACCCTGATGCTGATTTAACCGATATTGACCTGCTTGATATTGCCCCCACAATCCTCTCGTTGATGGACATCGAGTATGACCGCACCGAACTTGATGGTGCAAGCGTTGTCTAATCGGCCTCCGATATCAGCATTTATAGGCTGAACAGGCGCAATACCACGGTCTTCAGACCGTGGATACGAGCCGTCACAGCGGAGCTTTTCCAAGCATTTTTCA
>JBEQBL010000085.1:0-7582 GCA_041639835.1 Salinarchaeum sp. | reverse complement strand
CGAAAACAGGTATCTTGAGTCTCGGGCAACCCTCCCAAAGCCGCTGTCCGAGTCGGGGGCCGTACTGGCTCGGCCCGGACCCCAGCATCCGACCGGGGAACTCCCGACGTTGGGAGGCCCGTCCGTGGCGGTCGAACTCCACGACTTTACTCGTTGGAGAAGTCAGCGCTGTGTCGCTATCTTCCGACGATATGGAAACATACGTTGTCCGCGGTAGGAAGATGTCACGATGGCACCAGCACGGATACCACTCGGTTCATTTGTCGGAGGGAGGGGCTTACTTGATGGGTGTGGAGCGCTGGGTATCAAGATAGCCTCGGAGGATAAACATCCCAATCCATAGCAGGATAATAACACTCCCCACGAAAATAAGCAACAGCTGTGCAAGTCCCGCAACGGTACCCGCGGCTCCAAAGAGCACACCAAGGACAATAATAATGCCAAGGGTATCACGAAGCGTCCACTCGCGCATACCAGTGTTCATTACCGGTAGGTGAAAAAACGCTTTGCCGTGGTACAGGTCGTGATACAACCCACCGGCCTGCAGAGAAAAACCAGCGGTGCCGGTCAGGCCCCGTTACAACTCGTGATACTGATCCGGCGTGATGCGACCGCGGGTGGGCTGCAGTTGTTCTTGTGGCCGCTGTGCTGGCCGTCTGTTGGATGAGCCCGTCGCAATGGCAAGGATATCGGCGTAATCAACAATACCATCTCCATTACGATCAAGGGCTTCTGTGATGCTGTCATCAACAGGCCCGAGATACTGTAAGGCAAGCTGGGCATCACGGGTGCCGGATGGTCCACTGGTGCGGATTTGCTGCTCCCAGTTGTCAAGTGCTGCATCAGTAACATTCGGGACCTGCCCGAACAGCAGTAAGGCTGCCAGTGTTGTGGAGACATCGGTATGATGGTACCAGTCGACCGATGGCTCAACGCCTGGGCCCGCTGCTAGCACTGTCTGTGCCGGACCGGTATGCTTGTTTGACGCCCAAGACACGCCAAGATGATCGGAGATTACAGCGCCCAGTGTGTTCGAAAGCGCGTACGGATTCTCCGATGTCTTGGCGTCCCGAATACGTTCGACATCTGCATCGGACAGTTCAACATCAACGTGCTGGTTAACCGCCGCCCGAACCGGGGTTCCATTTTTAATCGCGGTGGCAATGGCGCCATTGCTCCCGGAGGCATCACGGATTGCTGCTTCATCAATCGGATCGCCGTAGTCGTTGCCGGTGGCAAGCCCCCCGGTTTCATGATCGGAGACCACAACAAGCAGTGTATCATCACGATTGGCCACAAACTCTCGACACCAGGCGACAACGTCATCAAACTCCTTTGTCTCCGACACCGTCGTCTGAATATCATTGCCGTGTTCGGCATGATCAATGCGACCGCCTTCGACCATCAAGAAAAAACCATTGTTATTCACAAGTCGATCGACAGCTGCCTGGGTCATCTCCACTAACGATGGAATTGACCCATCACGATCAAGCGTATAAGTCACGTGACTGGTATCAAAGAGTCCAAGTACCGGTGCGTCACCGGCCGTCTGTAAGTCTGACCGGTCCATACACAGCTCATACCCGGCTTCGCGGGCGGCACTCAGGTGGTCATCACTCCATTCCCGGCGACCGCCGCCAAGCAGCACATCGACCCCTTGGTCGATATACTGATCCGCGATGTCAGGTTCAAGATCGCGGTTATGAATATGTGAGCCAAACACAGCAGGTGTGGCATGGGTTATCCGCGTCGTTGACACCAGCCCGGTTGCTTTTCCAAGCTGTGAAGCCATCTCAGCGATCGTTGTAAGCGGTGTGACATCCTCCGATCCGTCAGGACCGCGAACCGACACCTGTCCATTGTATGCCTTGATCCCGGTTGCAAGTGCCGTGCCAGCTGCTGCCGAGTCGGTTACCGGCCCACTTCGCGAATGGGTCCGAGTATATCCAACCGGAGTCATCGACTGGAGTGTCAAATCATCATGTACAACTGACGTGACCTCAATCGGGTCAAAGCCCATCCCATCTCCTACGGCAAGAATAATATTCTCGATGCCGGTTGCATCCGGTGAGCCCTGTGCCCCCGCAACATCCGCCATTCCAATTGCTCCCAGTGCGCCCAGACCGGCCATGAACTGACGCCGTTGCATAGGCAATTGACCGTCGATGCAATAGTCTCAAAGCTGTTTATAATAGCATATTAGGCGCTTACATACCGATATTGAGCGTCATAGACCAATATAGATAGCTACGGGAAGACGCAGAACACCCCCAACGTTTATCGCCGCCGTCACTTGGATCTGCTTAGTGTTGTACAGGGATAATCAAGCTGTATACAGTTCCGTTGAAAGATATCGTTCGCCAGGATCACAGACAATTGTTGCAATCGGTCCATCGTATTCAGCAGCCACTTGCGTGGCAACATATAGATTTGCTCCCGTCGAGATCCCCCCTGCGATCCCCTCCTCGCGGGCAAGTTTGCGTGTGGCGGTGATCGATGCCTCCTTACCTACCGTGCGCACCTCGTCGATAAGCTCCTCCCGAAGGATGTCTGGGACAAAGCCAGCTCCAATGCCCTGAATACTATGACTCCCAGGCTCGTCGCCGGATAGCACTGCCGAGTTAGCCGGCTCAACAGCAATAATATCAATGTCAATGTCACGGACCTCCTTGAAATACTCGCCAACACCGCTTACTGTGCCTCCGGTCCCGACGCCAGCAACAAACGCTTCCAACTGACCGTCAGTTGCCTCGTATAACTCTGGACCGGTTGTCTCGCGGTGGGCTTGCACGTTAGCGGGGTTACTGAACTGCTGGGGCATATATCCATTATCCGTCTCTGCAACGAGTGTTTCTGCCCGCTCTATGGCACCGCTCATGCCTGCCTCCCCGGGAGTTAATTCAAGCTCGGCGCCAAGAGCCCGGAGGAGTGCACGACGCTCTTTACTCATTGAGTCCGGCATTGTCAACACTAGATCATAGCCCCTGGCTGCACAGACAGTTGCAAGCCCAATCCCGGTATTCCCACTTGTTGGTTCAACAATAAGGGTATTCGCGTCGATGTCCCCAGCCTCTTCGGCGGCGGTGATCATCGAACGAGCGATCCGGTCCTTGATTGAGTATGGATTAAACGATTCAAGTTTCGCAAGGAGATTTGGCGCAAACCCCTCAACGCGAAGCAGTGGCGTGTCGCCAATGAGCTCTGTAGCATCCTCTGCAATGTGCATCGTAGAGGATGTGGTCGTTAACAAGCAGTCCTAATAAAAGGCCAGCATGCTCAGCGTCGGCCGGAGAATATGTCGCTGTAATCAAATCGGGGGGAATTCTTCAATCGAGGAGGCATTGGGAGACTTGTCTTATCGACGAACATCACACACGGGCTGCACCATGGCGGATCAGGATGGTCTAGGTTCTCTTCGGTGTACTCCATGATTTTGACAAATTCGGTACTACCATCAATCTCGTTTCCGGCGGTTTTCGCGACGCAAACCGGCTCCCCATCGCGAAGGATATGCCACCGCCCATCCGGGTCCACGGCAATTTGTGGCATGGTTATCAGTTAATATACGACCACACTTTTGTATTATTTGCACATTTGTCCTATATATCAATATACCTATGTAATGAAATAGATAGCAGCATATCGCACACGTACCGGCCAGTTCGCCACTTTTTGCCGGCATTCTCTTCACAATCAATCCATGACAATCATCTCTGTTCCGTGGATGTTTGGTAATTGCTCATTACTGGGCTCGCTTCGCGTAGCAGTTACTAGCTGTTATCATCAGTCCATTTCGCGGGATAGTCTGTCTTCTCACAGTAAGCGAGTCCTGTCCGCCACAGCATTGAGACTATCTTTCCCCAGGCCAACTCCACTTAAAGTCGGTCGAAACGATCCCGATATCGGCGATCCTGGTCTGTCGCTTCTGTTTGTCTTCCTGGTGGTGCCGCCTGTGAGTGTGCTTTCCGTCGACGGCTTGACCGCTCTGGAACGTTCGATCTGTTGTCTGATTGCGTTTTATCGGCGACAACAGTGGCATCGGCTGGCGATGGTGAAGCCGACCGTGTCGTGAACCGTTGTTGATCAGCGTGCCGATGTCGCAACTGATCCGACATACTCCCCTCTCCCGGCGTCTGTATGGGTTGTTCAGTCTGTGCTGCGTTCAGATTGTATTTTCGAAGGGCTTCTGGCTGACGATTAAACGTCGTACTCGATGCCAATGTGCGATTAGCTGCAGACTGTGTGCTTGTCTCCGGGTGCTGACTGGTCACCGGCGTCGAATGTCGGTGACGAGAGTTGCTGTCGGTCATCGTCTTCCGGAAGTCGGTTATGATGGCGTGTCCGATTCAGGTACCGGTACACCAGGGGCTGCTTTCAGTTCAGATTCCGAGTACACAACCCAGTGTCCAGGGGCCTCTGCGTCAAATGTTGCTTTGTGTTTGTGGGCCTCACTGGCGGTCGCGTATGGACCATGGGCCATCGTACCGTTGCTGATGTAGTATACTGTGCTCGTGGGTGAAGCGTCGGGACGAGTGCTTTTTGACATATTTTGATCACATTTGGCGATTGTACTGAAGCGGTAAGCACGTGTGTCAGACTCCGATCTCACACACTGGCGTATCAATTATATATGAACTCCATGGATATAATGCTTGTGCCATGATGACTTTTGACATGGTACCGGCATGCGTCGCTGATGCCGACGGGCGAAACAGTTATTTCCCAAGGTTTAGGTAAGCCTAATATGGACACGCAATCGGATAATCCACCACACACTCCTCGGCGACGAGCCAACCTATGGGTTGAGGTATATCTTCATCTCTTTGGCACCAACGAGGACCGCTCACAGTCGGATGATACGCATCATGACCAGGCGATTGCTGCAGACGGCGGGACCAAAGACGCCTCGCAGTAGTCACCAACTCCGGCTGGTGTGACGGTCACCGACACGGTACTGTCAATCTCTTCAACAGAACCGC
The DNA here is from genome assembly GCA_041639835.1 of Salinarchaeum sp. Lineage (GTDB taxonomy): Archaea > Halobacteriota > Halobacteria > Halobacteriales > Salinarchaeaceae > CAZFMU01. The sequence goes on along the minus strand of JBEQBL010000085.1, from coordinate 2,603 downwards.
AACCGCGCGAAGTTTCGTTTGCTACCTTCTGATCAGGAGGACTACTTCACCGCCGTCGCTCTTACATCCCTGAAATAACAAGATATGGGATTAGAAAAGCAATGAGTAGAAGACTCAGCACAACAAGTCCATAGACCACAAGTGTATACACAAGTGCTTGGACAGCATGGTGAGTCGTCATTACCTGTCTCAGCAATCTGAAGGCACATAATCGTTCGGCCCCCCATCCCATGCTACCGGTATCTCTCGTACCGCCTGCAGACCAGTGAGAATGTGTGTAGGACAGAAATATAGTTTAATCTATTAATTTGTAGTTTTCCCATTTTGCTTATATTGTTTCATGAATGTAAAATACGGCAGCCTTCCTATCGCTAATGTCCGTTCTTCAGTTACCAATACATGAGTCGAATAACGTCAGAGTAACATATCAGCCTCAAATGTGTATCTGACAGCGATCAACTGTTGTCATTGGCTCGTCTTCACTGGAGCACTGTCATATTCACTGTGACGACGCGGCCGTCAGCGTTGACATGGGCATCAAACTACCGGACAATCACAGGATGCTCTATGATCCACTTTGTTATATCATCTGATATAATGGCTCATGTCATGTTCTCTTTGCCATATTAGCAATCTTGTATTTATGCAGTATATCAAGCAAGTCTATATGTTATAATATCTGATATTACGCTATATCTCGGTTATTCGAGTATCGACAACCGAGTCAGGAATCGCATTCGCATCCTCGATTAGCAGGGCCACAATCAGGTATGTTGTATACTCGCTAAAGTATGCGATAAGATCCGCTAGTCGATCGGCGTCAATTGCTTCCAGTGAGTCAAGTAGCATAACCGGGACTGTCTCGTAGACCTCATGGGCCAGATATCCGGCCAATGCAAAGACGAGTCCAACAACCTCTCGCTCACTTTCGCTAAGATGATCGACAGTATCCTCATAGACGGCTCCATCCTCGGTACTTCGAATAATATGAAGCTCAAAAGCGTCTTTCTCAACGACCTGCCGTCCCTCCTGAACAGACGCTTGTTGTCGTTCGATCCAGACACGTTCAAGATTCTGGTAGTCAAGAATCTCAAGTAACTCGACCATATGCGTATTAAATGCATCAATCGCCTCATTCTGGAGTTGCTCAACGCGAGTTCGAAGATCGGTTATCTTTGTGGTTAACTCCTTGCGTTGAGCTGTCAACTGCTCTCGACGGGCCAACTGCTGTTCAATCGATGCTATTTCCTCATCAATCTCTGCCCGGTCAGACTCCAAGGTCTCAATATCAAACTCCAACCGATTGATTTCCTCTTGATGTGTGAGCAGTTCCTCATCGACATCTGCCTGCAGACTGTCAACGTCATCCTCAAGCGTTTCAATCGTGTCCTCAAGTTCAGCTCGACGCTCGCGAAGGTTGGTAAGTCTCTGCTGTCGACTTTCCAGTTCCGCCTCGGTATCGGATAGTTGACGGCTCAACTGTTGTCGCTGCTGCTTGTGTTGCTCTAAGGTTGACTGCTCTGACTGCAGGGTGTCAAGATCCTGCTCAAGGGAATTACGTGTCGTGATTTTTTCTTGACGAAGTGAACGAAGAGCCTCAACTGTCGACTCAATCTGTTCGGATGAAACCGTTGATCCACAGGTCCAGCATACAACCGTTTCGTCTACTAACTGCTCCGTTGGATTGTCGGGATCAGCCTCCGCACGAAGCTGATCAACAACGTCGGTGGTATCCTCGTTAATGGCCTGCTCGTTAAACTGAATGAGCGACTGTATTTCGGTGATGGTCTGATTAAGACTGTCAACTTGTGATCGCTTCTGTTGGAGACGTTCGTCAATACGGGAGAGTTCCTCCTCATCAACCGATGGAACCTCATCCAAAGCCGCCTGTTGTTCTGCATATTCCTGCTTGAGCGCGGCGATACTATCTTGCTCCGTATTGATTTTTCGGCGCGTTGATTCAAGTTGACTCCGTGTAGTCTCTAATGTCCGCAGTTTTTCATCAAGTTCCTCGTTCTCCGCACGGATTGTCTCAATATCGCGTGTTGCATGCTCTAAGGCATCGCGTTTCTCATGCAACTGCTCACGTTTTGTCTCAATGGCCTGAGTAAGTTCCTGACGATGGGTTTCAAGTTCTGGCAGTTGGCCCTCAAGAGAGGTTAGCTCATCAAGTTGTGAATCAATCTCATCGCGTTTTCGCGTCAACTCATTAATTTCCTGCGTGAGGGCATCGGTATCAACCGGGCGCATAATGAGCTCTCGTAAATCATCTCCCTGGATGATAGCCTGCCGACACTCATTCGACTCAAGCAGAAAGGCAAAGAGATCGGCGGCTATTGGATCATCGAGAAACGGCTCACCGTCGGTCAAAACGGTCCCCTGACGGCGCGTCAACTTCCGGGTGTAGGTCTCTCCGTTTAGTCTGAGTCGTACTTGTCCTGTATCGGCATCTGCCTTGAGGCTGACATCATCGCTTCCCATTACGGCTTTTATTGCCTGTAGAAATGATGTCCGATTTGTGGCATTCCGCCCGGATAGTACTGTAACCCCCGGGGCAACTGTTACCGACGTTTCGGTAATCCCGCCAATGTTCTCAACACTGA
>JBEQBL010000084.1:4649-7591 GCA_041639835.1 Salinarchaeum sp. | reverse complement strand
GTCAACGCAAGATAGTCCTCCCCAATTCGCTCAATGATAATATTGGTGTTATCGTATGGATCCGATAGGAACGAATCAAGCAGTCGCTCTCTAAGCGTTGAGGAGCCAGTCGCAAATCCACCGTCGAACTCCCCTCGTTTGGCCGCTGCATACGCCTCAGTACGGAGAAAGCGGTTTCGGTATGTGACCTGTCCATCGGTCCCAAACTGATACTGCTGTACCATTGCAAGTCCATCAAACCAGTGATCAACCGTCGAGTCTCCCACCTGGAAGGTTCCAGGCCCGTTGCGAAGCAACGTTCCGGATACCCATGCTGGAATCTGCCCGGTAACCGATAGTTGGGTATCAACTTCCTCGTGTAAGGAATGAAAGCCAAGCTGTCCCGAGGCGTGTGACCCTGTCTCGTGATGCATTCTCTGTGGATATGTGATGCCGACCTAAGTGTGCTGGCACCGGTATCACCGGTATTCGATAATGGATGTCCTCAACCATGGCCGATAGTTTATACACACTGATCCCGTTTAGAATCTATGCGACAGCCACGGGATTTATCCGCCGTTGCCGATGAGACAGTTGTGATTATTGGTGGTGGATTTGGAGGACTCTCGACGGCGTGTTACTTAGCTGATGCTGGCGCCGATGTGACCGTTGTGGAAAAAAACGAGCAGGTTGGCGGGCGAGCCTCTGTCCTTCGTGCTGATGGCTTTCGGTTTGATATGGGTCCTTCGTGGTATCTTATGCCGGATGTCTTTGAGACGTTTTTTGATCATTTTGACCGCTCAGTTACGGATTACTATACGCTACAACGACTTGATCCACATTATCGCATTTTCTTCAAAGATGGAGATCAAGTTGACCTGGTCCCGGATCTAGAAACGAACAAGGCAACGTTTGAGCAGTACGAGTCCGGAGCTGGTGAGGCCTTAGACCGGTATCTTGAGAAATCACAGCGAAACTACGAAATTGGGATGGAACATTTCGTGTATGCACATCGTGACCGGTTGCTCGACTTTGTTGATCTTGATGTCTTGCGGTACTCATGGGGACTGTCATTACTTGGCTCGATGCAAGATCACGTTGAGGGCTATTTCGATCACCCAAAGCTTCAGCAGATCATGCAGTATACGCTGGTCTTCCTTGGTGGCTCTCCAAATAACACGCCGGCACTATATAATCTAATGAGCCATGTTGATTTCAATCTCGGCGTCTATTATCCCGAGGGTGGGACTGGCGCTGTGGTCGATGCCCTTGTCGATCTTGGCCGTGAACTGGGCGTTGAGTATGTGACCGACGCGCCGGTGGCACAGATCAGTGGACATCGTGGGGCCTTTCAGGTCACCACAGACACCGGTGACACGTACCGGGCGGATCGTGTTGTTTCAAATGCCGATATGGCACATACAGAACGCGAGTTGCTTGATGAGCAGATGCGCCAGTATGACGACGATTACTGGGACTCACGGACCCTTGCACCATCGGCGTTTCTGATGTATATGGGCGTTGAGGGCGATGTTGAGCCCTTAGCCCACCATACCCTGGTCCTACCGACCAATTGGGATGAGCATTTCCACCAGATCTTTGAGGACCCGGCGTGGCCAGAGGATCCCGCCTATTATCTCTGTGTACCCTCAAAAACCGATGATACCGTTGCGCCTCCCGGGCATTCGAATTTGTTTGCGCTGGTGCCGGTGGCAGCGGGTCTTGAGGATACCCCTGAACTTCGCTCACAGTACCGCGAGTTGGTCTTAGATGATATTGAGGCCAACACCGGCGTTCGGCTTCATGACCGTCTTGTCCTTGAAGAAACATTCGCTATGTCGGATTTCATGGGCCGATACAATGCTGAACAAGGGACTGCATTAGGGATGGCTCACACACTACGCCAAACGGCGCCGTTTCGCCCCGGACACCGATCCTCGGAGGTTCCCGGCCTGTACTATACAGGTGCCTTTACCACACCAGGCATTGGGGTCCCAATGTGTTTGATTAGCGGGTTGCTTACCGCTGAAGTTATGGCCGAGGATGGCCCAACCGATCCCCCATCACAGCCGATTCGTGCAGACGATTAACACGTATCGGCGACATCCTTCATCAAGGATCCCAGCTTGACGATCTCGTGTGGTGGTGGTTGACCTTCCGAATAGATCTGGTTGACACAGGTGGTCAGTATTGGCACCGACATGGACAAGATGGTCCAGCCCTTGTTACAGGCATGAGTGACGCCAACTTTGTTGTCACATTTACTGAGCCACATGAGCTCACAGACGAGAACGCAACCGAACTTCCAGTAGCCGACTATGATGACTTTGGAAGCATGTACACGCTTGAGCTGGTTGACGGCTCAACGCGGTCTGTCGGCAAGCAACTTGTCGAAACGGTCACCGATATCGACTAACTCACGTCGGGTCGCTGTGCTTTTGCCCCCCGCTATATTCCAGACGCACATCGGCTACTGTTCATACAGTGGGGTCCCATCAGCCTGTGGCCCAAGCCGAGGGCCAAACGGTGGGTTATCCGGATCAATCACCCGCCGTTTCGTGTAGTCCGTTGATCGTTCAACGGGCACTCGATCAATTGACGAAATAAGCTCCACATAGTCAGCAACACGCCGTGCTTCGCCATACGTCCCGCCGGCTCGTTTCGTGATTTCCTCTGAGAGAATTGTCCCCATGAAATCATCCGCTCCACAGTTGAGCATGCGGAGCCCGCCTTCATCGCCAAATTTGACCCATGACGACTGTATGTGATCGATATTATCGAGAAACAGCCGTGAAACGGCCATCAAAAGCTCATCCTCATCCGTACTTGCCCCACCCGAGACAACACCCTGTTGATACAACTGGGTGTTCTGATGGACGAAAGACAAGGGCACAAACTCGGTAATCGCCCCGTCGACGCGCTGTTGGAGCTTACGAATCCGGTTGAGATGATGGGCTCTATGA
>JBEQBL010000084.1:0-4639 GCA_041639835.1 Salinarchaeum sp. | reverse complement strand
CATGATCGTTGCAGTAAGTCCAAGTCCAACATCGGCGGCAGCTTCCATTGCTGTAAGCCATTCCTCGGTGTTGATCTTCCCGGGACAGATCACCTCTCGCACCTCATCAACAAGAATCTCCGCGGCGGTTCCGGGAACGGTATCAAGTCCCGCGGCTTTGAGTCGCCGATAAACCTCCTGGTACGACCAGTTCGTCCCTCGGCGAGCGTGATAGGCCTCCTCGGGTGTCATTGCGTGTATGTGCACATCATCAACGTTCATTGCCGTGATCTGATCCGTATAGGCCCCAGGACTGGTCTCATACACTGCTGGAGGCTTGTAGTTGACCGTCTTTGGGTCCGGGTGCGCTTCGAGTATCTCACGATGTTCCGCATCAAGCGCAAACGCTGGATGGAGTCCCGACACTGAGCATACTTCATAGATCCCTCTGGAGACCGCCTCACTGACGATTTCATGTGACTCAGCGGGGGTCTTTGTAAATCCAGTTGTCGTATGATCACTGGACTGCTCAAACGCGTGGGCTGCATCCTTGAAATTACAGAACTGACAGCCAACATTACACGCTGTCGTGACGTTATTGTTGAGATTCGCTACAAAGGTAACCTCATCGCCGACCATCTCAGCCCGTCGCCGATCGGCGGCTGTCAAGACCTGCTTTTTACGCTGTGGATCGATCCCAGCTGTCTCGGTTCCTGTTGTCAGTAACTCAATTGCATCAGCAACTGTCAGTCGATCTCCAGCCTGCGCTGCCGCCAGTGCATTCTCAAAAGGCTGATCAGTTTTGGGAGTATGCTTGAAATCCGGAGTGACAGCGGTGGAATGCGTCATCGACTGATTGGAGGGTTATAAGCGAAAAAACGTGGCGACACCGACCGTATCTTCCAGTAGTTCGTTTTCCTGTCGGCCCCCCAGCCCTCATCTGATCGTGAGGCCTTCCGAATGGGGCGATTGCTGTTACTGTCGGACCGGATCTTCGGTTGCCTTCTCGCCGGTTGCCTCACTGTCACCGTAAACGGCCTCATACCGCAGGTACCCACCGGTGAGACTTCGCGAGTCAATCCCATGCTGGTTGAGCACTCGCGTCGCCACGTATGAACCCTTCCCAATGGCACAATAGGTCAGCACTTCATCCTCATCAGCGAGATCTGTTTCCGCGATCCAGTCACGGAGCTGTGCCAGTGGTACGTTTTCGGTCCCCTCAATATGTCCCTGTGCTTCTCGCATTGCTCGCGGTCGGGTGTCAATCACCGTCGTGTCTGAACGTTTCTCGGCAAACTCCTCGACCTGTACAATGTTGGCGACCCCCTCAAGGACATTTGTGCCAATCATCCCAAGGATATTCACTGGGTCTTTAGCGTCGGAGTATGGTGGTGCATACGCCAAGTCAAGATCACGAATATCATAGACCGTGTCATCATGGGCGAGTGCGGTGGCCAGCACATCCGTCCGCTTGGCGGTACCATCACCGCCGATGACCTGGGCCCCAAGGATCGTCCCGTCAGTGTCATCAAAGAGCAGTTTGAGATTGAGTTCTGCGGCATCGGGGTAATATTCTGCGTGACTTGATTCAATCGTAAAGATAGCCTCGTATGACCGACCGGCCTCTTCAAGTGCCGCTTCAGTCATGCCGACGGTCCCGACAGTAAGATCAAATACCTTCGCGATAGCCGTATCAAGTACTGGGGCAAGCTCATCATCATGGCCGGCGATATCGTTTGCCGCAACGCGCCCTTCACGGTTTGCTGGGCCGCCAAGCGGGACCCATCCTAACTCGCCGTCGGGGGCTGTTGGGACGGCAGCCACATCACCAACAGCGTGAATCGCTGGATCGGATGTCGTCATGGTGCCATCAACTGCAATTGCCCCACTCTCGTGAATCTCAAGCCCAGCCGCTTCTGCAAGGTCAGTCCGAGGGGCAATCCCCGTTGCAATAACAGCAAGATCGAATTCATGCGTCTCATCACCGATAGCTGCAGTCACCACTCCATTGGCATCCTCGCTTAGACTGTCCACTCCGGTCCCCGTTCGTAGATTGATATCATGTGCCTGTAGATGATCCTCGACGATGGCCGCCGTATCTGCATCAAGCGTATTCGGCATAACATGGTCCAATAGTTCGGCAACGGTGACGGAGAGTCCTGCTTCATGCAGATTTTCTGCAACTTCGATCCCGATATACCCCCCACCGATGACGAGTGCACGTGTGGCATCGTCGATATCACTTCGAATTGCTGTTGCGTCGGGCACCGTCCGCATTGTATAGCAGTGCTCAAGCGTGTCAAGATCAAACATCGGCGGCACAATCGGCTCCGCTCCGGGGGCCAACACAAGCTCATCATAGGCCAGTGTATAGCTGTCCTCGCCCGCTGGAGCAACAGTGACTTCCTGTGTTTCCGCATCAAGATCGGTAACCGTCTCCTCGGTCCGCACATCAATATCAAACGCCGCCTGCAGCTGATCGGCCCCGATCACCGCAAGCTCCGATTCCGGGACGGTATCGCTCAGATGGTACGGCAGCCCGCAACTCGCGTATGAGACATGCTCCCCCCGTTCAATCACGATGATCTCCGCGGTTTCCTCAAGCCGCCGTAAGCGGGCGGCTGTGCTCATACCTGCCGCGTTTCCGCCGACGATCACATACTGCGTTGCCATTAGCTGAACTCGAATTCGGCCCCGGTAAATATCATCCGATATACTGGCTGTTGTACAATACTATGCATACAATCAATCTTACTTCCTTAAATACAACACCGCACGCGAGTTTCGAGACATGCAAGCCACCGTAGGTAATATATAGCCCATCTCGGACGCAAAATAAAGACAGGATACGCCAGCAACAGCCCACGCTGCCGACAATCATCCCAACGCTTGGCAATAGCTCTGAACGCAATCGGGGAGTTTCAGGCGTTTGGCCAGCGCTCGATGTAGATTGACTTATCAGTATAAAACTGAATCATGTCCTCGCCTTGCGCATGTAGATCCCCAAAGAACGAATCCTTACGCCCGCCGAAGTGGAAAAATGCCATTGGTGCTGCCGTTCCAGCATTGACAGCAATATTGCCAATTGCTGCCTGCTCGCGGAACTGTTTGGCATCGGCTCCGCGGGCAGTAAACAGACTGGCTGCATTGCCGTACTGACTGTTATTGATACGGTTGATTGCTGCTGTAAATGTCGTGTAGGTATCGATCCCAACAACTGGCCCGAATATCTCCTCTGTCGCAAGGGTCATTTCCGCGGTGACATCGCTAAAGACCGTTGGTCCAAGAAAAGCCCCTTCTTCGTATTCGGGAACGGTGACATCCCGCCCGTCTCGGAGTAACGTTGCTCCTTCATCAATCGCCGTCTGGATGTGATCACGCACTGTCGCCTCGTGATCAGCACTGATCAATGCGCCAATATCGGTCTCGGCATCACGGCCATATCCAACAGTCAATTGCTCGGCTTTGGCAAGCAAATGCTCGGTGAATTCATCTGCGACAGTCTCTTCGACGAGGACGATGTCGTTTGCTAAACACCGTTCTCCGGCACAGGCACATGCTGAAGACAGGGTCTTGTCGGCGGCAAATTCGAGATCAGCCGTTTCGGTCACAATAACATGGTTTTTTGCTCCGCCTTGTGCTTGCACGCGCTTTCCAGCCGTGGCTGCCTCCTCATAGATGTGCCGCGCCACTGGTGTTGATCCGACAAAGGAAACGCCGGCGATACCATCATGCTGTAAGAGCGTGTCAACCGTCTCCGGGCCGCCATTGAGAAGTTGGACTACGCCATCCGGAAAGCCAGCCTCATCAATCAACTCAAAGAGGCGTTGGGGGACCAGTGGCGCCTGCTCACTTGGCTTGAGAATAAAGCTGTTGCCCGTTGCCACCGCATACGGGAGAAACCACAGCGGAATCATCCCCGGAAAATTAAACGGTGTGATCGCCACAAAGGGTCCAAGTGGCTTCCGGACAGCGCTTTCATCAATGCCTGGGGCCGCATTGAGCAGATTTCCTCCCTGCATCAGTGACGGAATCCCACAGGCGACTTCCACGTTTTCGATGCCACGGCGTAACTCGCCCATGGCCTCCGCATATGTCTTTCCGTGGTCGGTAACCAGGAGTTCAGCTAACTCCTCTTGATGGGTTTCAAGTAGCGATTTTAGTTCAAACAACGGCTGGATGCGTTGTTCAACCGGGCGGGTATGCCATGACTCAAATCCCTGATTGGCAGCCTCAACAGCCGTATCGATATCCGCTTTGGAGCTAAACGGAACCTCCGCAAGTGGCTCTGTTGTTGCCGGATTCCGCGTCTGTAGATGATCAGCACCGGTAGGGGTTGTCCACCCCCCATCAACATAGTTATGTACCGACGTAAGGTTTGATACATAGTCACTTACCGACATAGCTTTACTGATAAAGTTGACCAAAATAAGGTTTTGCCGTCTGCCTCCGATAGTCCGAGTAGCTGTGTCCAGCGAATCGCAACTGCTGGTGATAACGGCTACTCTAGCGACCACCAGAAGGTGATAGAGAAACTATCTTGATTCAGCGAGAGAATCCCGCCCTTCTCGTGAGTAACGAGCGTTCCGACGCTTAGTCGGAACCGAGGAGCGAACAGGGCGGGAGTGAATCGCGTAAGCTCCGGTAAGAAACCGCCACG
>JBEQBL010000083.1:0-7683 GCA_041639835.1 Salinarchaeum sp. | reverse complement strand
AATCGTCCGTCGGTTCAAGTGTCACATCCGGGGGACGGGACTGGACGTCATGCTCATCAGTCGTTGGACGACGCCCAAGCCACCAGATAAAGCCGGCAAAGGCAAACAGGCAGACAATAGCAAACGGCGCTCCGGTGACAATCACGGATGATCGCAGTGCTGTTGCTCCGCCGACAACAACAAGCACCGATGCAATAACCCCTTGGAGAACCCCCCAGAAGATTCGGTTGAGACTGGATGGACGACGCCGGCCACCGGTTGTCAGCATTCCAAGCGCCAGCGTTGAGGAGTCCGCGGAGGTGACAAAGAAGGTCGTAACAAGCACCAAAAACAGGAGCTGCCAGAGCGTGCCACCTGGTAACGCACCAAAGAGAACATATCCGGAGACACCACTGTCGAATGTCGCAACCGCATCAAGGATATCGACAGCACCGGTGTGTTGCAGCCAAATGGACGTGCCACCAACGACGGTAAACCAGAGTGCGGAGGTGACAGTCATCGTAATAAAGGCGGTGCCAACAACCGACCGGATTGTACGGCCACGTGAAATTCGGGCAAGGAACAGTCCGACAAACGGCGCCCATGCAATCCACCACGACCAGTAAAAGACCGTCCAGCCGGCAGCCCACTCACGGGCTGCTGATCCAACCGGTTCGATGGCCGGCAGCAGACTCATCTGGACAAACTGTTGGGCATACACGCCTACTGCTTGGACGCCAGTCGAGACAACCTGCTGGGTTGGCCCCAGAGCAAGGGCGACCACAAGCAAGACCGTCATCAGTCCGATATTAAACACGGAAAGACGTCTGATGCCACGGCCAACGCCGGCCACAAGCGAGAGGGTAAACAGGGCTGTAATTCCGGTAACCGCGAGGACCGTTTCAAAGTCGCTAAACGCAATGCCGGTACGGAAGGTGACACCGGTCAACAACTGGGAGGCAATAAAGCCAAGTCCGGTCGCAATGCCACCGATCGTTGCAATAACGGCGAGGGTATCGACAACCCGGGCCCAGATACCATCGAGGTTGTCAGGGCCAAGAATCGGGAGCAAGGCCGTCGAAACACGAAACGGCGCATCATACCGGTAGGTGAAATACGCCACCGGAATCCCAATCGCAAGATAGCCACCCCAAGCGCTGATCCCATAGTGAAAAACGCTGTAGGCAACAGCAGGAACGGCCGCGGCAGCTGTTTCACTGCCTGCAACATCGGCAAAGAGGGGCGGAACAGTTTGATAATGGCGTAACGCTTCAACCGGGCCGAAAAAGACAATGCCGGCGGAGAGGCCGGCCGAGAAAAACATCGCCAGATAGGCGGGATAGCTATACTCCGGTGGGCCCTCACCAAGCCGGACACTGCCGTATCGGCCAAGCATGAGATAGGCGCCAACAAGGACCAACAGAAAGCCAACACCCAGGTATAGCCACGCCAGTCGTTGACCCAGATAGCCAAAGGCCCAGTTGATCGCACTGGCAACCCCCTCAGTATCAATGGCAGCATAGCCAACAAAGGCAATCGAGAGCGCTGCGCCTACAATGAAGGGAATTGGATCAACCTCTTCGGAGAACTGTGCACGAAGATCAGACAAGGACCGACCGCTCATCGGTAATTATCTGTGTGAAGCCTTGGAGTGAGGAAAAGGCTTCCCTTCCGGATGGCTCCACACGGTAGCATACACTATATGCGCCAGCGATGCGGGAAAACACAGCGATTAGCTGTCGGGTGTCCGCTCAAATAGGACTTCACCGGTCGTTCGCATGACAGTTTCATCATGTTGGTTGACAACAGTTCGGTTTGTCGTGATGACCCCACGTGTTGTATCCCGTTCATAGGGCCGTTTACCGTCGATTGTAAGAGTCGTAGTAAGTTCATCACCGGGGTACACGGGGGCGGGAAAGGCCAGACGCTCAAACCCAAGTCCAGCGACAAGATGGGTCTGATCGTAGAGGGTGGCAACTTGCTGTTGTGACACAGCCAGGGTATGGATACCACTGGCAATAACGCCATCAAATGGGGCACCCATGGTGGCGGTCTCATCGGTATGTAACGGCAGCGGATCGTACTGTTCCGCAAAAGTGGTGATGTCCGATTTCTCAACACGAACAGGATCGAAGGTGAACGTATCGCCGACGGTGAAATCTTCGTAGTACCGCATTCGTATGTAGTAGAGACATACAGGTGAATAACACTTACACAACATCCACCTCTTGCCGGGGGACACACATGTCAAAGGACAGGAAATAGAGCGGGACAAAAGCGACCCCAAGAAGTGATACGGCAGGATAAACAACGCAATGGCAGGTAGGCACCAGGACTGAGAAATGTGGCAAATGCAAAAAGCTGCCAGGACACCCGCGTCGTTGGTGTGGACCAACGTGTGCGGTGCTTATGCGTCGTAGTGTTTGAGAACTTCCGCGAAGGCGACGGACTCGGTGACATCGGTCAGTTCAACACGGACACGTTCGCCGGGGGTGGTATCGGGGACAATAACGACAAATCCCTCCTCGGTTCGGGCAACCCCGTCTCCTTGATCACCAAGGCTCTCGATTTCAAGATCGCGTTGCTCACCCTCCTGCACAGGGGGTTGCGGGCCCAGCGTGTTCGATGATGGGGGGCGGGGAGGTTCGGTGACAGGCTCGTCGGAATCGACGGGCGGAAGAACAGCAACACGAACAGTATCACCAGGTTCAACGGCACCATTGTCGATTTCTTCTTGCGGAACACGAACGGTAGCAGTCTCGTCGGTGGCTTCAAGTCGGGCGTGATACAGGCAAAGGAGTTCGTCCGGAATATCCATCTATGATCCTTTCAATTGGCCGATAACGGATATACGTTCTGGCTGGTGGATCAGAAGTGTGACCAATACCCATAGTATATGACAGTTGATCGAAAAACAACAGCATGGATAGCCTCGAAGTCGCCGGGCGGTTGCTTGCTGGCATGGGGCTGATTCTGGCCAATGGATTTTTTGTAGCTATTGAGTTTGCGTTAACGCGGGTTCGACAGTATCCTAAGGCCGCGTTTGACACACCGGGACTGCGTCGGGCATGGGAGATGACCCAGGATCTTGAGATCTATCTAACGAGCTGTCAGGTGGGAATCTCAGCAACAAGCATTGCCGTCGGGATTGTCGCTGAACCAGCATTGGCAGGACTGATCGAACCGTTCATCGCAACCACGCAGTTGGCAGCCATCGGCGCCGGCGGGGCTCTGGCGTTTTTGATTATCAATATCGTTCACTTAACACACGGCGAACAGACGCCGACATATTTGGGTGTCGAACGGACCCAGTTTGTGGCACGCTATGGAGCCACGCCGCTGTATTGGTTTGCCAAGCTCATTGCTCCGATGATCATTATCGGTGATGGTGTCGCCAAGTGGACATTGCGACGTTTCGGAATTGAGATGACCGGAGCCTGGCTTGAGACCGATACCGAGCGGGTGTCCTCACGAGCTGAGTTACGACACCGGTTGGGATCAATGCTTGATGAAAGCGACCTGACCGACGAACGGAAGGATGAGGTCCTGAATGCATTGCTAGTCGGCGAGCAGCCGGTAAAAGAGGTCATGACACCGGTTGAGAAGATCGTATTCCTCTCGACAGCGGTCAGCACGGCGGAAAATATGCGTCGAATCGGACAGCATGCACATACACGCTTTCCACTTATCGAGGGCACACCGGAGGAGTTTCTGGGAATTATTTACACACCAATGGTAATTGATAATTATGAGCAGCTCATAGACAAGGAATTGACATTCGAGGAAATTGCGACGACCCCAATGACGGTGACGGAGACAACGCCGATCAGTGAGGCCGTTGATCAGCTCCAGGCAAGCCAGCAAGAACTGGCACTGGTTGTCTCCGAGGAGCATCACCCATCTGTTGTCGGACTTGTAACAGCAACCGATGCGCTTGAGTCGATTGTTGGGCGGTTGGAAGACCCGATTGATGTCGCCACGAAATCGGAAAGATGAGTAATAACGGCTGGAGACGACAAACATCAAATTTGATGATAGATTCTACACCCAAACACGCACAAGCCGCTTGATAGCCCGTAACAACCCAGGATTCGCGAGTAGACACGATTATATGGTTCCTGTCAGTAGATGCTAGTATGCCACAGCTTGTATCCGCCGATGAGAAGAAAACCACAGCGACTGAGAGTCCCGAAGAATCGGATGTCGAGGAGAAGTCACTTGATGAGATCATCGAGGCCTACACGCGATAACGCGGTTGTGAGCTGACAACCGTGGTACATCGAACAGCACCCACCTGCATGTACTAACCGCCTAGAATCGATAGCGTGGACTAGGCCATTGAGTCGGCCTGGGTGGTGGCATGGTCCGGATGGATATCCCGATAAAACGCCACGGAGTACAGCGCATAGAAGGTGCCACTTATTGCTGTCACCAAAACATACCCCACAGCGGCAAGGACAAGCGTTGTCGGTGAGATCGCAGAAAGGCCACCGGAGGCCAAGTCCATCGCTGGCAAGTTAGCGGTGATAAGCGAACTCACGACGGTCAGCAGGCCCGTAACGCCAAGTAAGATGGCAAAGTAACCAAGCGCACTGACCAGATTGTGTCGCACAAGCGAGACACTTTGTTTGACACCCTCGATAAGTCCGGAGTCATCAAGGACAATCGCATGCGCGTAAAATTGGATCACAGCAAGGGTGGCGATGTAGAGGAGGATCAACAGACCCACAACAGCAACGCCAAGAACCGGGAAGGTGAGTCCACCAGAGCCACTGGCGTCAGCGGGGCCACCCAATGCAAGTCCAAAGATAACGAGAGCCAGTAGGAAAAACACAATAGAAAGCACAAATCCGACGCCAAGAATAACCAGCAGGGCAAGTAACAGTGGGAGATAATTGCTCTTGCCAGCTTGCAGGAAGGCACCAACACGTGCCTTGCCAGTCAATGCGTCATAACCCATCGCAATAATACCACCCTGATAAAAGGGAAGCAACGCGAGTGTGAGCAATGAAAGGGCACCAGCAACGACAGCCGTCGTCTGTGGGGGAGTTGGCTGGAAGACCATCTGTGGTAGTTGCAATAGTCCATACACGGCGACGATACCGATAACAATCGGGTTGCGGAGGAGTCCTCGTACGGCGGGGTTGAGTGATGCAAGTGCGCCCATAGGCGTTTATTAGACGGGAGCCTCATAACCCATGTTGGTAATTGCACACCCAGCAAATACACAGCTTACACCTGAGAACGGAAGATACGGAAGCCAATAACTCAGAATGGTGCTGACGGGGAATCGGGGGTTTCGTCGCCGTCAAGACCGGACCACTGTGCTGATTCTGCTTCAAAAAAGTCGTTTCGCGTCTGCACATCCATCAGCGTGAACGAGGGGTCTGGTTCACCTCCAAGGTCGGTGACGGCCTGAGAAACGCGCTGGGCGAGCATGTCTTTGATTGCATCCGGGATAGTATACATTGGAAGTGCAATATCGACGGCTACAGTCTGGCCATTGACGCGAATATCATCAATCATGCCAAGTTCAACGAGTGAGGCGTTAATTTCTGGATGAGTCACTTCATCAAGCGCTGATCTGACGGCCGCGGCGGTCAACTGGTCGCTCATATTGATTCCAACAAGGGCCCATAGCAAGGCGGTTCCGGATCCGGTGTTTGTGCGTATTTAGCAAAAGACTAATCTTGATTAATAACATCAGTGTAAACGATGGCCCCAGAAACATTCACCCCCAACGCGTCGTGGTTTCGTGAAGTGGTACCTGACGGACTGGCACTCGGAGAGACAACGGTCATCTCCGGGCCCGGTGGGTCAGGAAAGCCGCTTGTTGGACTGTCCGTTGTCGACGACTGGCTCGCCGCCGGGGGCTCAGTTATTGTTATTTTGACAAACTCCGATCGGACGTTTATTGAGGAAACCCTCTCGACGCTATATGGAACTACTCCACAGGAGTATGAGTCACAACTCGCGTGGGTTGATTTTGATCCGGAACGGGCGCCAACAGATGATGAGTTGGCGGCTGTTGACACCCGGCGCTGGGCTGGCAATATCCTTGCGCCGTCGGTTTGGCGTGCTGGGATTGAGCGCGCAAGTGCCGCCGTCGAGGATACCGGACCAGGAACACTCATTTTTGGGGTAGCGCTTAATCTGCTGTTGTTCTCACCGACCTACCGGGATGAGATTTTAGATGCCATCGTTGAGACCGCTGACACACCCGGAGATCACACAGTCCTCTTTACAGTGAGTACCTCAGCGTTTGCTGATCAGATTGCCGCCGTTGAACAGGCAGCTGATACCGTCTTACTGGCTGACCGGGACGACGAGGGCTTGCATCTTTCCGGCGTCCGTGCTGACAGCGTGTCAATGACCACAGACCCAGTGTCAATCCCCTTTACCGCCGAGGAGCTTGACCAGGTAAAAGCGATTGCCGAGGCCAATCGGGATGAACTGATCCCGACAATCAAGACACTGTGATCTGATCAGGTAGTCGGTATCCCGGGCCACCGGACACCCCGAAGAGGTACTCGCCTCCACCGGCGTCAGCTACTCGTCGCTGTGTGCTGGGCGTCCAAGGTGCTCCTCAACGCGGTCAACTTTCGTCTCGGCGCTGCGATCGTCCTCGCGCTTATGATCGATTTTCAAGACAGTGCTCACTCGGTCACCATCGACAGCCTTGTGCGCTTCACCAACGGCTGCGAGCAACGTGTCAATATCATCGGCTTCAATCACAGTGCCCATTGGGTTTGTCTCATAGTGAACCGCAAAGGCGTCTAAGGCATCGACAGCCTGTGCAACATCCTCGGCCATACTGTCTTCGGTCACGGGGGCAACACTGAGGTATGCAATAACTGTCATACCATTCGTTTGAGATACAGCGGCTTTGGGCTGTCGGAGCCATCGGAACACAGAAACAGTGCCATCATGATTTTTGACGACCGTCTATAAGAAGGCGACATGTCACAGACAGCAGTAATCGCCGGTGTCGGGCCGGGGCTTGGGGCGTCACTTGCACGAACATTTGCGGCTCATGGCTGTCAAGTCGCATTGTTTGCACGGTCAGCAGAGTATCTTACCGAGCTTGCGGAATCCCTTCCGGAACCGGGAGAAGGGCTGGCAGTTCCGACTGATTTGACCGATGTTGACCAGATTCACGATGGATTTGCGACCGTGCGGGAACAGTTTGGGGCCGTCGATATTCTCATCAATCATGCTAGCTTCGCCGCCTGGAAGGGGCTGTTAGATATTGAGTTGGCGGAGTTTGAGAAAGCGTGGCAAGTCGCCGGACGGGGCGCATTTGTATGTTCGCGGGAAGCAGTCAAGGATATGCAGACGACCGGCGGGGGAACGGTGATTTTTACGGGGGCAACCTCGTCGGTGCGGAGTCTAGGTGAGAGTATTGGCTTTACAGCCGGCAAATTTGCTGCCCGAGGGATGGCCATGGATATCGCCCAAGAGTTTGGACCCGAGGGTATCCATGTGGCACATGTCGTGATTGATGGACAAATTGACGGGCCGACAGTTCGCGAGCAGTATCCTGATCGAGATCCGGAGACGTTTATTAATCCGGATCAGATGGCAGAGACATACTGGCATCTTGTCGAGCAGGATGCGGTTGGTACCCAGCCGTTTGAGGTACATATCACAAACGGCCCACAGAATACCGAATTTCTGTAGCAGTGGTTGAAAACACGATAATTT
>JBEQBL010000082.1:0-7750 GCA_041639835.1 Salinarchaeum sp. | reverse complement strand
CAGTACGTAATCGCCGTTCTCAACGCCGAGTTCCTCCATCGACATGCGGTCGATGGCGGCAAGTCCGCGACCGGCGTCTTTCTGCTTGAGCGGTCTGACGGTTAGCTTCATGCTGAATCACCGTATCTAATGGTTAGAATCCCATTGTTAATATAGGCTCGCTCGGCAGGGACCTCAAGATCGATGTCATATTCATCGTCGCCGGTAACGACGATGACAGTATCACCAACCACTTCCGCAGAGCCGGTCGTTCCGACTCCGAGGTCAACGACCGCCTCTTCCCCCTCTGGGGTATCAATCGTTCGAACCGGCTGATCGTCAACAGTGAGCTGCTGGTCAGGTGTCATGCTAACCTTAGGTAAGTGCTACTAATATATAAATATTGCTCCGACAAACCAGCAGTATTTTGTCCCGGATACAGGAACTACAGACGGCAGCGATGACGAGTATATTCCCCCGCACTGAGCCCCGTGTGATGACGGGTTCAACCGAGCTGCCATATTTTCCACTAGGTACATAGCAGTACTGGTCGTTGTGGCCCCGGCACGGTTGTACGCACAGCCGCTGATGAGCGGCTATTCGGTGGTGTGTTCGTCTGTTGGGAATGTCCCATCCTCAACAGCTTCGACATACTGTTCAACTGCCTGTGTTAGTTCAGCACCGACATCCCCAAACTGTTCGGCAAACGGGGGCACCCAGTCGCCAAGCCCGATCACATCGTTCAACACCAGGACCTGACCGTCGGTCGCCGGGCCGGCACCGATGCCGATAGTCGGGATCGAGAGAGCCTGGGTGACTTGTTTAGCTACTTCGGGGGGTACATGTTCAAGTACCATCGCAAAGGCCCCTGCGCGCTCATGTGCCTGCGCCAGTTCAATAATCCGGGTGGCGGTCTCCTCGCTGTCGCCTTGCTGCGTATAGCCGCCCAGTTCGTTGATCCGTTGGGGTGTCAGTCCCAAATGAGCCATCACCGGAATACCGAGTTCAACCAGCCGTTCGGTTAACTCAACAGTATGGGGCCCGGATTCGATTTTGACAGCTCCGGCCTGCTCTTCTTTGAGCATGCGCCCACAGTGACGAAGCGTCTCTGCTCGATCAACACCAACGCTTAGAAACGGCATGTCAGCAACGACAAGGGCCTCATCAACAGCGCGGGCAACGGCCCCAGTGCGACTGGCCACCTCATCGACTGTGACCGAAAGCGTCGAATCGTAGCCGAGGACAGCATTGCCCATACTATCGCCAACCAGAATAATATCGACGCCGGCCGTGTCGACACGAGCAGCTGTCGGCGCATCGTACGCGGTCAGCATCGTAATCGGCGTCTCATCCGACCACGACCGAATATCCTGTGCCGTCGTCTGCTCAGCCATAGCGATACTAAATGAACCATCGGATAAACCTCTCCGATTTGGTACCAGGACAAAGACTGATAAGCCAACCGTGTAACACGTTGGATGCGATCACTGGGTGTCCTCGGACAACGTCACATCAAGATAGTCCTCAATAGCGGTGATAACGGAGCCGCCAACGCCAGCGCGGGCAGCGCGACCTTGTTCAACCGCAAGCAAGGTATCCTCGGTCAGATTAAGCTCATCGGCCAGTTCATCAAGCTGCAGTCCAGCGTCCTGTCGGGCTGATCGGGCGCGAGAGCCATACTCGGAGACGAGATAGGGAAGAGGGTCATCATCGTAATCGGTGCCCTGCTGCTCCCAGTGCTTTGAGTCACCATCCCACAGTGGTGTCGTCTCAGCAGCCGCATCAGCACCCGACTGATGAGTGGATTGCTTCCGAGAGGCAGACGCATTCCCTGCACCGCCATCAGAGGTGCCCTGCTGGCGGTCGTCATGCGGCGCACAATCCGGGCAAACCAGCAGCGAAGCGCCAGCGACGGTTGCGCGTTTCAGCTGTCCCGACTGGGTGCCACAAAGCTCACACGCGTCCCCCTCGTCGGTTGCACCGGAATTTCCGGTCGTATATTTAGCCATACATACCACTACGGGCGAGTGCGTCTTAAGACTGATCCGCACTTGCAGTCAGAAGCAGGGATGGCAGGCAGATGGGCAAAGCGAACCACCAGATGCAACCAGCAATCGGCAACGAATCGTGATGCCTATAAGGCACCCAAGCGCAACTGGTAATTGGGTCCCTCACAGGGGACATCGCGCGTGGGTAGCCAAGCCAGGCCAACGGCGCAGCGTTGAGGGCGCTGTCCCGTAGGGGTCCGCCGGTTCAAATCCGGTCCCACGCACTTTCTCTCTATTAGTTGCTCTGTGCTACGCTAATTGTGCAGTCTAACTGCTCTTGCTCAAAGGGATATGAGCAGTTACCGGCTGGGCTCAGGTGTTGACCCCCCAGCTACCATCCGCAAGGCGGGGATGGACACATAGGTGGCACAAGCCGATTATCTCGAAGCGTGACTCTTGGATAGGTTTACCTCCGGATGCGGTGGAAGGTGACTCTTGGGTGGTGTGCGAACACAGGCCCACAAGTGAGTCCTGTAAGCCGACCCACGTATGAAGAAGTGGGTTTTCGGGCTGTTACCGCTATGAGATCAAAGAAACAGGCTGGTGAGAGAAGCGGAGTTATTCCTCAGCGGCGTCGAGCTCTTCGGCGAGCTCATCAGCATCAATGTCAGCATCCTCAACCGCGTCCTCAAGATCAACATCCCCCAGACCGCCCATGCCCATTCCCATCGGGCCGGCGGCACCGCCGTCGATAATCTCACGGACAACAACACGATCGACACCGATGCGATCAATCAGATCCTGCGCGATCTGCTGCTTTGAGAACATCCATTGCTGGTTCATCGTCAGCTCTGGCGTGGACTCAATGTAGAGAGTCTCCTTCTCAACGGTAACCGTCTCGTATTCCGGCTCCTCGTCGGCTTCAGCATCGTCATCGTCGGATTCAACACGTTGCTCTTCCTCGACATCTACCATCTCAATGGACATCTCGGGCTCGATGCCGAGATAGGCGTCAACAAGCCCCTCAGCACGTTCGATCCGATCATCAACGGTCTCAATAACTTCGTACTCGTACTCGATATCCTGACCGGCGAGTGGGTGGTTAAAATCAACCCGGGCGCGGCCGCCAATGATGGTCTCAATGTGTCCATGTTCGCCATCGATGTCAACATGGGCCCCCGGGTATCGGTCGTCTTCCGGGATCCGGTCGGCACTGATTGTGCGAACCTCATCGGGGTCATGCTCACCGAAGGCTTCGGTGGCCGGCACAACCACAGAACCGTCATCACCGACTTCTTTCCCTTCAATATCCGATTCAACGGTTGGGAACAGATGTCCCTCACCAAGGATCACAACTCGGGGTTCGAATGATCGGTCCTCATCATCAACACCTTCCTCACTTGCAACCTCCGGATCAGTGGTGTCAACAAGTTGCCCATCCTCGACAGTGCGGGCGGTAAAGTCAACGCGAACAAACTCACCGGATTCAAGCCCCGATGACTCCTCGGATTCGGCATCATCGGCAGTATCAACGTCAGGGTCCTCCGCCTCTGGTTCGTCTGTCATACGATAGTGGTATCTCGTTTTAGATTTAAGTGCCACGTTTCGGGACCCGGAGAAGCTACCCCACCGGTAAAGCTGGGGTCGTCAGCATGGATGGCCACGCTGATCGATTTCTCAAGGGGATTATCAGGTGGGCCATTCACATACATCGTTGTCTATACAAGCACATCCGACGAGTGTGTCGCTGTCCACGCCAGAGTGGATCCAGAGATACCGTACGCAACAATCTGATACGCGATGTGTTCGTGAGCCGTCTTTGACTGTCTCTGACTGGGTGCACACACCTTCGTCCACCGGTGGCGAGGTGGCGGTCCGCTGTGAGTCGGCAACAGAACAGGCTTATGATTGCACCGATCAACAACATGGGTATGTATGAAGTTGAGCTGAAGGTCCGGGCCGATCACGAATCGGTCCAGGACCAGCTCGCCGCGACCGGGTGGGAACAGGAACAGACGCGTATTCAGGAGGATACCTACTATGATGCCCCCCATCGTGAGTTTGCCGACACCGATGAAGCGCTCCGGCTTCGGCGGGAGCGACTGGCAGACGCCGAGACATGGACGACAAAGATCACCTACAAAGGGCCGCTTGTTGAAGCCGAGTCAAAAACGCGAGAGGAGTTTGAGACAATGGTTGAGGATGGAGACACAGCCGGTGCGATATTCGACCGGTTGGGCTTTACGCCGGCAGCGACAGTACGCAAACATCGTGAGCAGTATCATCAGGGGGACTATCATCTGACCCTTGACCGTGTTGATGAGTTGGGTGAGTTTGTGGAGATTGAAACGGAGACAACGGCCGAGAATATCGAAGCCGCTCGTGACGAGGCTATCACTCGGCTGCAAGCACTTGGTCTTGATCCGGAGGCCCAGATTCGAACATCATATCTCGGACTGTTACTGGCGGAGACAGCACCCACAGAGCAAGACACGTAGTTATGGGAAACGCTGATTTACGCGATCTGGCAGTCATCAAATCGGTGTCGATTGAGACACTCGCCGGATCAACAATCGCCATTGATGCACATAACTGGCTGTACCGGTATCTCACGACCGTTGTTCGGTTTACTGCCACCGAGGCGTATACTACGCCAGATGGACAGGAGGTGCCCACGCTTATTGGGATTGTTCAGGGGTTGCCACGACTGTTAGAAGCCGGGACCACACCGGTGTTCGTGTTTGATGGCGCGCCATCGCAGCTCAAAGCCGGTGAAATTGAGGACCGGCGACAACAACGCCAACAGCGTCAGACCCAGCTTGCGGACGCACGAGAGCGTGGTGATGAGGTTGAAATCGCACGGCTTGAGTCACAGACCCAGCGGCTGACGGAAACAATTATTGAGACATCGCGGGAGTTGCTTGACTATCTCGATATTCCGGTTGTTGATGCCCCTGCAGAGGGGGAAGCGCAGGCCTCATGGATGGCCCAACAGGGGCTTGTTGATGCGGTTGGCAGCGAGGATTATGATACATTGCTATTTGGCGCTCCGGTGACTTATCGTGATTTGACAAGTAGTGGCCCGGTCGAGCGCATGGACCTGACGGCAACACTGGAAAAACATGACCTCACTCGTGAACAGCTCGTTGATGTCGCCTTGCTGTGTGGAACAGATTTCAACGAAGGGGTCACCGGATACGGGCCCAAAACGGCGGTTGAGGCGATCAAAGATCACGGCAGCCTTGATGCAGCGTTGATGGATCGCTCAGGGACAGTCCCCCAGGCGGATCGACTTCGATCGCTCTTCTTAGAGCCGGCAGTACGCGATGTTGGGACCCTTGAGACAACGATTACGCCCGATATAAAAGCTGCGCGAGCGTTCGTCATCGACCGTTGTGATGTTGACGCTGATGAGGTCAACAAGGGCTTTCAGCGAATCGAAGCGGCAACAAGTCAGGCCGGTCTTGATCGGTGGACCTAACCGGGCGATCAAGAACAGACCATTTAAGCCACATCCGAGGCTAACGCACTCTATGCCTAAGTCAAACGGTCCGCGACAGGGAACTCGGAACAAGCTAAAAAACGACCCCCGCGAACGAGGCAGCTCACCGCCACAGCGTCGTATTGCTGAGTTTGAGGATGGACAGACCGTGCATCTCCGGCTTGATCCAAGTGTGCAAGACGGACGTTTCCATCCGCGGTTTAACGGCCAAACCGGGGAAGTTGTCGGTCAGCAGGGCTCCTCATACCAGGTCCAGATTACTGACGGAACAAAGGATAAGACGCTGGTTATTGACCCGGCCCATCTCAAAGTCCAGGAATGAGCATCTTCAAGGAGACTCTCAACGAGGAGTATCTCACAACAGCAGAGGCAAAAGAGCTCCTCGAAGAGATCGAACGCGAGCGGGTAGCACAAGACCGCGAGATGACCTACGAGTTGGCTCGTGCCATCGAACATGCCAACCGCTTTGCGACACTTGATCCTGAAGAAGCCCAGCAGTTGGTCGCCGACCTCCAAGAGCTTGAGAAGGTTGATGAGTCAACGGCATACAAGATCGCCGATCTGCTCCCACAGAGTCGTGACGAGCTGCGGGCAGTCTATGCGCAGGACCGATATTCCCTTTCTGGTGACGAACTCGACGAGATTCTCAACATCGTTGCACAATACAGTTGATCACGCGCGATTGCATCGCTGGGCCGATTATTTAAGTATCCGGTTGCCTTAGCAATGGTCAATGAGCGATTCCGATGGCGACACCGCGACTACTGCAGTCGTCCTTGATTTTCTCGCCCACGGCCGGTCCGATGAATCCGGGCCTCAGTACGGCCAGTCTCCGGTGGGCTATGCGGTTGGTGAGGATACCTTCCGGCTGTTTGAGCTGATACTTGAGGAAGGAGCTGCCGTAACAATCGGCGATCAGCTGGCGGTCGATCCCGTCGATCATGATCAAGGGATCAAGCGGGTGCGAACAGTCAACTATGAGGAGTTATCAAGTGGCGCCCGCTCGGAACTCGATTATGTCATCGAAGAGCTTGTTGAGGATCAAGAAGAGCGCTTTGTGACGTTTTTCAATGATGCCCAACCAATCACGCTCCGATTGCATCAGTTAAATCTCCTTCCAGGAATCGGGAAGAAACTACGGAATGCAATTCTTGATGCGCGAAAGCGAAAGCCGTTTGAGGACTTCGCGGACCTGGAGGAGCGGATCTCGGGATTGCACGACCCACAGGGGGTCATCGCCGAGCGTATCCTTGAGGAGTTGCAAAACGAGGATCTAAAATACCGTACCTTTGCCCGCCGTGACGAATAATACAGTTGATGAGGCCCGTCGAGATCCGGATGCCTTACTTGCCGCCGCCGGGGTCGATGGGAATCCACGGCGTGATCAGCATTTCCTGGTTGATGATCGGATCCTTGACCGACTTCCCGGATATCTCCCGGAGACCGCCGACCGGACACATATACTGGAGATTGGAGCCGGAACGGGAGCACTGACAGACCGGCTGTTAGCCGCTGGAGATCGGGTCACAGCTATCGAACGAGATCCAACGCTGGCAGCCTTTCTGCGCGAGGAGTTTGCTCCAGCAATCGAGGCAGACCAACTGACAGTGATCGAAGGAGATGCCCTTGAGACTGCGATACCGGAGTTTACCGCGTCAGTCTCAAATCTTCCGTACGGGGTTGCAAGTGAGATCATCTTTCGGCTGCTCCCACGCCAGAAGCCGCTGGTTGTCACGGTTCAGTATGAGTTTGCCGAGCGGATGACTGCTGCGCCGGAAACAGAGGCATACGGTCGATTGTCGGTCAGCACAAATCATTATGCCACTGCGGAAATTGTCGAACCGGTGCCGCCGGAGGCATTTAGTCCACCCCCAGCGGTCGACAGTGCTGTTGTACGACTAACACCCCGAGATCCGGCCTACCACATTGATGATACGGAGTTTTTCTTGCGCTTTGTCAAGGCCATCTTTACACAGCGACGAAAGACACTACGAAACGCAATTCGAAACACCGCACATATCTCACAGCTTGCGGATCCGGAGGCGGTAGTTGCAGCAACTGACGAATCACTTCTGCGTCAGCGTCCGGATGCACTAACGCCAGCGGAATTTGCGAACCTCGCAACGACTGCGATTGAGTATCGCGATGACTGATCTAAAAGAACGTCGCGGACTGGATACGCAGGTGTATGCACCGGCTGAGGACTCACATTTGCTTGCAAAGGCGGCTGTCGAGGAGGTGGCACCGACGGATGACGTGCTTGATGTTGGGACCGGATCGG
>JBEQBL010000081.1:6412-7754 GCA_041639835.1 Salinarchaeum sp. | reverse complement strand
GCGTCCGGCCGATCGGCGTGCAAATCGCCGGCTCATTGATGCCTTTGAGAGATACATCACATGACCAAGCTGACGGGCGATGGCGAGTCCATCTGCCGGCGGCGTGTCACCGTAGTAATCTCCCTGCTTCCAGTTTGGATCTGTCGTAATTGCCCGCCGTGCAATTGCATCAAGCGCAAGACACTGGGTATCAAGACGCGGTGCGGTCGCAATTGGTACTGCAAACCGCAGGTCATCCGGATATCGGGCCATCCAATCAAGCACATTCATTCCGCCAACCGACCCTCCAACGACGGCATGAAGCCGTCCGATGCCCAACTCATCCAGTAGCCGACGCTGAGCCCGTGTCCAGTCACCAACTGTTACCGGCGGAAATCGCGTTCCATAGGGATCTCCGGTGTCCGGATGGGCACTTGCCGGCCCGGTTGTCCCATAACACGAACCGGGGAGATTTGGACAGACCACAAAATACTCCGTTGTGTCAATGGCCTTTCCTGGGCCAACAATATCCGACCACCATGCCTTGGCCTGTCCGCCGGTATCCGGTAGTTCTGTTCGAATCTCCGGATCCCGCCGGGTTGTCACGTGTGAACTGCCGGTCAGGGCATGACAGATTAATACCGCATTGTCGCCGTCGAACTCGCCATAGGTCTCGTATGCAACACGCAGATTGGGAATTGACTCTCCGCATTCAAACTCGAATGATCCCAGGTCGACGGCGTCGACGATTGTCCCTGCCATCTATGTTCCCGTTTCTCCCGTGGCAGCTTCAATCCCCGCTTCGAGGTCCGCAAGAATGTCTGCTGGCTTTTCAATACCAACTGATAGTCGGAGCAACTCCGGCTTGACTCCGGCAGCAGCCTGTTCCGACGGTGACAGTTGTGCGTGTGTCGTCGAGGCTGGATGGACAACAACCGTCTTTGCATCCCCAATATTGGCCAGAAAGCTGGTCAACTCAACGGCCTCGCAGAACCGGCGCCCGGCTGTGTATCCATCACCGGTCAGTCCGAAGGTGACAACCCCACCATAGCCCCCATCAAGATACTGATCGGCGGTTTCATGCGTGGGGTGTGAGGCCAGCCCTGGGTAAGAGACCCACTCGACACCCGGATGATCGTCAAGATAATCAGCAACAATCGCGGCGTTTTGGGCATGTTCACGGACTCGCAGTGGCAGTGTCTCAATCCCTTGGAGTGTTTGCCAGGCATCAAACGGTGTCTGCTGATTTCCAAGTCCACGTAAGGCTCGATAACGGATGGCTGCAGCAAGTGGTGCCTCCGGAAATGCCTCCGTGAAGGTGATATCTTCATACGCCGGACTTTCGGCGCCGAGTTCATCGTAT
>JBEQBL010000081.1:0-6402 GCA_041639835.1 Salinarchaeum sp. | reverse complement strand
CCTTTGCCCAGTCAAAGCTCCCACCGTCAATAACGGCCCCGCCAACGGTTGTTCCCGATCCGTGAATCCACTTGGTCGTTGAGTGCCAGACAATGTCGGCTCCGTATTCGATTGGCCGACATAATGCCGGTGTCCCAAAGGTATTATCGACGACAAGAGGAACCGATGCTGCATCCGCCACTGTGGCCAAGCGCTCGAAATCCGGGGTGACAAGCGAAGGATTCCCAATTGTCTCTACGTGGATATAGGCCGTCGAGTCATCGATGGCCTCCTCATAAGCTGAACACTCACGTGTCGGTACGCTACGCGGCTCGATACCCCGACGCGGAGCGATTGTCTCAAAATACGTTGCTGTTCCCCCGTAGGTATCCGTCGCGTAGACAATGTTATCTCCGGCGCTGGCGGTTACCAGTGTCAGTGCATCAAGAGCGGCCATCCCACTGTCGGTGGCGACAGCTCCAGCCCCATTGCACAGTGATGTGAGTCGCTTTTCAAGTGTTTGCACGGTCGGATTACTGACCCGTGAATAAAGATGTCCGGCGCCGGTCAGTTGATACCGTTCAGCGGCGCTTTCGGCGTCGGGAAAGACGTATGAGGTCGTCTGATGAATTGGTGGTGCCCGAGCACCGGTTTGGCCAGCCCCCTCTGCTGACTGCCCCGCATGGATACTTTCGGTCCGGAAGTCCCGCTCGTTCATGTATATGATGCATATATTGCAACCAGGATATTACTAAGGGTTACGGTACGTGGACTAACAGGTGGGCAAGGACTGATGCCGATGGGAGCCGTATACCGGTCGATGACCTCAAGCAAGCAGGCAACGTTTGGTGGCGGCTGTTTCTGGTGTGTTGAAGCGGCATTTAAGGAAATTGACGGTGTCCAGTCGGTTACCTCCGGCTACGCCGGCGGTGATGTTGCGGATCCGTCCTATCGGGCGGTCTGCAGTGGTGACACTGGTCACGCTGAGGTCGTTCAGTTAACCTATGACCCGACAATGACCAGCTATGAAACGCTTCTTGAGGTATTTTTCACCGTACACGACCCAACCCAGGTCAATCGGCAGGGGCCGGATGTTGGTTCTCAGTACCGATCGATTATCCTCTATCACGATGATGAGCAACACCAGCAGGCAGCCGCCTATATGGATGCTATTGCCGCTGATTATACCGATGCTCTCGCCACTGAACTCGTCCCACTAGAGACGTTTTACCCGGCGGAAGAATATCATCAGGACTACTTCGAGAAAAATCCACAGGATGCATACTGCCAGATGCACGCCCAGCCGAAAGTGGAAACGGTTCGTAGTCGGTTCTAACTGAGCGATATCACACGGTGTCGTTGGGATCGTGTCGTGTCGCCATCCGTGTTGCCTCGGTCGCGTACTGATCTTGATCCTCTGGCGGTGTTGGCTCAAGCGTTTCCGGATCAAACTCCTTGGCAGCGGTCACATCAATCTCATAGAGCATTGCTCCCGAGAGTTGTCGCCGGTGATGGCGTGTTCCATCACGAGTCGCGTATACAAGTGTCACAAGATCCTCATCCCAGAAATCCCGTTTGACAAGCCAACAACGAACGGTCCCTTCAGCCATTACCTACTGGTTACCGATGTGGCGGCTTGTAGCTGGCGTCCGACAACGAGGCTTTTCTTCTGTCGTCTCGCAGATGCTATCGATGGCGTTTCCATCACTACGCTCGGAGTCAACGGCGCCGTCGTTTGCTCCCCACCACTGGGACTCACATCTTAACCAGCTGTTATTTGACGGCGAAGAGGTGCTGACAGCCGTCGAGACGGCTGGCCCTGAGACAGCAACACTCCTCGTCACGACCCATCGTGTGCTTGTCTCCACACCGACAGCTGACCGTCCATTTCACGCTGTCCACCGTCCGAATGTCCGCCAGCTTGACCAGGATGCAAGCGGAGGGGATCTGGCTCGGTCATTTGCTCTTCGAGTTGGTCTTCTCGGTGCCGCTTTTGTTGTTGCTGGTACTTTGATCTCTCCGGAAGCATTTTTTACTCGACCTACAATCCCCGAAGCTCCCGGTGCTGGCAGCGTAACAGCAACAATCCGGTCGGTTCTTGATCTGTTGTTTCTGCTTGATCAGGTCGCTGTTGTGCTTGGGGCAATAGCGCTTTTAGCAGCGGTCGTCGCTGCCGGTGCCTGGCTTCTGCGACGACAGCAACAGACAGTTCTTGTCGTTGCTGGCCGGGACAATATCGTGCTTCCGGGTAACCTGTCATCGGCAGATCGCTCTCAGTTGCAGGCGGCGCTTGATCCAACCCGAAACGCCCAATCGGACTCAGCCCCCGCTAGTGGATAGGATGGATCGTACAGCCCTCCGTGACCGCGCTGCTGCGCTCCCGACTGATCCGGGGGTGTATATCTTTCGGGCGGGCGACTCGGAGGCCGCCGATGGCACCCGGTTTGACACGTCCGCTGATCTTGGGACAACCGATGGACGGATCCTATATGTCGGGAAGGCCGTTGACCTCCGGGATCGCGTTCGATCATACTGTGACCCTCGGAGTGAACGCATCGCCAATATGGTCAATCGGGCGACAACTATTGACGTCGCGGTTACTGAAACGGAAACCCAGGCACTGTTACTTGAGGCGAATCTGATCAAACGATACGCGCCCCGGTATAATGTTCGCCTGACCGACGACAAGTCGTATCCACTGTTGCAGTTTACAGACCACCCTGTTCCTCGCATTGAGATCACCCGCGATCCCGATGAGGGAGCCACCGTCTATGGACCCTACACCGATCGTGGGCGGCTTGAGACAGTCAAGAAAGCGATTCGGGATGTCTATGGGTTGCGTGGGTGCTCGGATCACAAATATGCTGGTCGCGACCGTCCATGTCTTGATTACGAACTGGGGCTGTGTACAGCGCCGTGTACCGGTGAGATCTCCACTGAAGGGTATGCTGCTGATCTTGAACAGGCGAAACAATTCTTCGAGGGTGATACCCGCATGCTGGCTGGCCCTCTCCAGGAGGCGATGGAGGAAGCTGCTCAACAACAGGCCTTTGAACGGGCGGCCACGCTCCGTGATCGCCTGGACACGGTCAAACAGTTTCACGGAACCGGCGGTGATGCAGTTCGGGACCGTGATGATGAACGCCGTGTCGATGTCCTTGGTGTTGCTGTTGATGATCGCGCCGATGGTACCGCCACTGTTGCCCGGCTACACAGTGAAAGCGGTAAGCTCATTGACCGCTCCCAGCATTCGGTTGTTGTTCCGGACGGTGGGACCACGCCGGCCCGCGTCATCACTGCCTTTTTGCAGCAATACTATGCCGAGCGAGGCTTGCCGGATGCGATTCTCCTGCCGGAGTATCCGGACGATCAGCGGCTACAGACATGGCTCACTGAGGAAGGCGTTGAACTGTCGGTTCCTGGTGCCGGACGTGATTCTCGCCTGGTCGAGTTAGCGATGAAAAATGCCCGAACACACTCAGATATTACTGCTGATGCCGGGGGGGCTCTTGCAACTGCCCTTAATCTCTCTGTGACCCGCGTCTCCCGCATTGAGGCCTTTGATGTGAGCCACTCCGGAGGCGATGCAGTTGTTGGTAGCAATGTCGTGCTTGTTGATGGTGATCCGGAACGATCCGATTACCGGCGCAAACGACTTGCCGATGAAAACGACGACTACGCGAATATGCAGCGCCTGCTCCGATGGCGTGGCCGTCGTGCTGTTGCGGGCCGTGATGACCGTCCACAGCCGGATCTTCTGGTTATTGACGGTGGTGCCGGGCAGCTTGAGGCCGCCCAATCAGCCCTTGCTGAGACCGGGTGGCAGTGTCCAGCCGTCGGTTTGGCCAAGTCTCCGGATGGTGATCGAGTTGTTGGACCTGATGGGCCAATTGAGATCCCCGATCAAGCCATGACGCTACTCGGCCGAGTTCGTGATGAAGCTCATCGCTTTGCCGTCCAATATCACGAGACGCTTCGCGATCGTGTCTCAACCCCGCTTGACTCCGTTGATGGTGTCGGTCCACAACTCCGTGATCGGCTTCTTCGTCGCTTTGGCAGTATTGATGGGATTCGTTCCGCCTCCCGAGAGGAACTTCAGGACGTTTCGGGCGTCGGCACAGCAATGGCCGATCGTATCGCACGCAGTCTCTGAGGACGCCATGTTTATGTCACTCTGTCCCCTGATCGAGTAACACTTGGAGGCCCCCATACCACTATGTCCTTGTTCAGGCGTCTCGGGCGTCTTGTCGGTCAACTTTCCACCGGCGGAGTTCGCCCGCGCACAATTCTTGTTGCCCTTCTTATTATTGGGGGCATTGTTAGCTTCGGTGCCAACAGCGTAGCATCGTCGCCGATTGCTATTCTCGCCCTTGCCTTCTTGGCATTAGCGATTATCACCGTCGCCAGTGCCGTCGAAACTGTCGATGCCTACGAAAAAAAGGCCCTGACCGTCTTTGGTAAGTATCGGACGCTTCTGGAACCTGGGTTGAATTTTGTCCCGCCATTTGTCTCCCGTACCTATTGCTATGATATGCGGACTCAAACGCTTGATGTCCCCCGTCAGGAAGCCATTACCCGTGATAACTCTCCGGTAACGGCGGATGCAGTTGTTTATATCAGGGTTATGGATGCACAGAAGGCCTTCTTGGAAGTTGAACATTACAAGGACGCCGTCTCAAATCTTGCTCAGACGACTTTACGGGCGGTACTTGGCGATATGGAACTCGATGATACCCTGAACAAACGCCAGGAAATTAATGCTCGTATTCGCGAGGAACTTGATGCGCCAACTGATGAGTGGGGGGTCCGAGTCGAATCCGTTGAAGTTCGTGAGGTCCAGCCAACGGTTGAAGTCAAACGGGCTATGGAACAGCAAACGTCCGCTGAACGACGCCGACGAGCGATGATTCTTGAAGCTCAGGGCAAACGTCGGAGTGCAGTTGAGAAAGCCAGAGGAGACAAACAATCGAATATCGTTCGGGCTCAAGGCGAAAAACAAAGTCAGGTTCTAGAGGCCCAGGGAGACGCCATCTCAACGGTGTTGCGCGCTAAAGCCGCCGAATCGATGGGCGAACGAGCGGTCCTTGAGAAGGGCATGGAAACACTATCTGACATTGGACAAGCCGAGTCAACGACGTTTATCATCCCACAGGAACTGTCCTCGCTTGTCGGACGCTACGGCAAACACCTGACCGGCGCGGACGCTGCGGCTACTACTAACCCCTTGGATAGTCATGACTTTGATGCAGAGACCCGACAACTGCTTGGCCTTGACAATATTGAGGATCTCATCGCGACAACGCCGAATCCGTCTGACCGTGACACTCCGGAGGCCGACCCCGAGGAACTGACTGTTGAGCGTAACTGACGGCTGACCTCGTCTTGGTCTTCTATACTGACAGTTGCTTACCAGCGAGGGAATTATATTTGCTGGCCGTGTCATGTGGCATGATGGCAGATGACAAACGTGGGCGAGAAAAACAAGCCGCCGACAAAGACCGCCGGCAGCGCGAACGGGCCATGGAGGAAGCTGTTGAACGCGGTGAGGAGGCCGCACCGGAGGAGACAGCGTACAGTCTTGAAGACATTACCCCCGTTCTTGAGCAGGAATCGTATCCAATTACGGCAGCTACGTTAGTCGACCGCCATGGAGATCGGACAATCACGACTTCGGAGGGTGATATTTCACTTCAAGACGTCCTTTCGGATGTCTCCGATGAGATTTATGAGTCGCCTGATGCTGCTCGCGACCGGATTGACAAGTCTCTGCGGCGACAACTTTGACCTCCTCCACACGACTGCAGTCGTGGGATTCCTCCGTGGGTAATCCAACCAGATTGATTACCCCGGCTGTGAACTTGCGGGTTCGCTGAGGCTGGGTTGGTCGAGTGACCGCGACTGTTCCCCAAACTCGGCGGGTCTCCAGTCGTGGTCGTTCCACTGCCAGTACGCCCCCTCTTTGGGGGCGTCCCTGTCGCGTTCAGCAGACAGGGCAGCAGGCCGGGCCATCGGCCCTGCTTCAGACTGCACGATGTTCCACGCTCCTGCCACGTCATGTTCGAAGTCGTACCGGTCTTCGAGTATGTCACCGACGCCGAATTCGAGTGTACTCCGATCTTCATTCCAGTCGAACGTGTAGAGGTCGTTGCGGACGAAGCCGTGGAGTTCATAGCCATCTTCACGATTGCCCCAGTATCCTGGTGGCGAGGGGTTCTCGGTCACTGTCAGGTCGGAGTCGTCGTGGTACTGGTCGAGTAACCGGAAGTGACTGCGCCATGCTTCGCTATTCTTGCGAGCAATCTGCTGGCACGTCGCCTTCCCGATGATGGGGGCGTACTCGTCGTAGAGGTCGGTGTACTCGGCGTCCCACACGTCACCGTCATCGCTGAAGTACGCTTGTCGGCGTCGGTAGGTGATCTGGTT
>JBEQBL010000080.1:0-7759 GCA_041639835.1 Salinarchaeum sp. | reverse complement strand
TCCAGCAGTGGTGTATCCGGTGGATTGGTCAACGGAGTGACGGCGCGTATCCACGGCCTAAAGGCCGTGGTATTGCGCCTGTTCAGCCTATAACAGGCACAGCGCCTCGGAACTCACCCCAAGATACCTCATCCTGCGTTGTCCCCGGAGGCGTCAATCATAGCATCTATGCACATGTTCGTTAGTGCTATAGATAACGACGTGCGTACCAGTGAGTTCGTTCGGCGACGCTTTGCCGCGGTCACCACTTACGATTTGCTTGTGCTTACCGCTGGTATCTGGTTTCTTGGGAAGTTTCTCCGCTATGCGTTTCCCCCATTGTTTGAGACGCTGCAGGGCATCTACGGCGTCTCAAATACGGTTGTTGGACTGGCCTACACCGGGCTGATGGGCGCTTACGCGTTGACACAGTTTCCCTCCGGTGTGATCGCGGACCATATCGGGTCTGTGCGAGTGCTTGTCTGGGGTGTCCTTATCACAGCTGTTGGTGGCGGCCTGATTGCGATTGATGTCGGCTTTGGCGTCATTGCTGGTGCGATGATTATCATCGGTATCGGCACCGGTGTGCACAAAACCGTTGCTGTGGGCCTCCTTGCTCGTGCATATCCGGCGCAAACCGGACGAGTCCTCGGCGCATTTGACACCGCTGGCACCTATGGAGGCGTTGTGGCTCCCCTCGCTGTTACCGCGGTGCTTGCCATGCCGATGCTTGCTGTTCCGGTTCCTGGGGCCCCGTGGCGGAGTGTGTTTGTGTATGGCGCTGTTCTTGGACTTGTCTTTGGTGGCGGATTAGTGCTCCGTCAGGTCCCAACCCAAGAACCCGAGACACACCAGTCACAGTCACCCCAGTCCGTTGGCAGTTATCTCCGGGTCTTTACTGACCGTCGGTTCAGCATCTTTGTTATTGTGACTCTGTTATTCGGATTTGCTTACAACGGTCTGGTTGCCTTTCTCCCGCTGTATCTCAGCAACACTGCTGGCCTTTCGACAGCGACTGCTGGCGTGTTATATGCCGTTGTCTTTGCCGTGGGGGCCGTTCAACTTGTCAGTGGCGCGGTCAGCGATCGCTTTGGTCGCCTGCCGGTCATCGCCGGGACACTTATTATCGCAACGCTTGGACTTGGCGGGCTTGTTGTCGTTGATACGATTGGTGCGATTGGGGCTGGGATCTTCATTATCGCCATCGGAATCGGGACCCACGGCTTTCGCCCTGTTCGTGGGGCGTATCTGACCGAGGTACTCCCAGAGACACTCGCTGGTGGCGGTCTTGGCGCGGTTCGGACGCTGTTAATGGGGGCTGGGGCCGTTGCCCCGGGTGTCATCGGTGTTGTTGCTGACCGTGCCGGCTTTCGGTGGGCGTTTCTACTGTTAACCGTGCTGCTTGCCGGGGCCGCAGTGGTTGCTGTTGGACTTCTGCTTACCGAACGATCAGCCCAATGCTCAGTGTCGTAGGGCAGGCAAACGATTGCAGACTATCACTCCCGATAGGACTGCCAGGGGCGCTGTGAGCCATCAATCCCGAGCCATTTTATATGTCAATACCAGACCGCTGTAGGTAAGTACCCAACCGACGGAGTTACTGGTATGCTTGAGTTTACCTCCCCGGAAACGCTCGGGCTCAATATGGGGGCCGCGGGGATTCTTGGTTTCATTGTCGGATACGCAGCCAAGAAGGTCATTAAACTAATGGCGGTCTTACTCGGGGCTCAGATGGCCATTCTCGCGTATCTCGAACGTACTGGAGTTGTCAGCGTCGATTGGGGCGCATTAACTGGCCAAGTTGATCAGACTATTGAGGCCGGACAGTCCGTTGGGACCTCACTTGTAAGCACCCTCGCCGGGATTTCCGCGTTAGGGGGCAGTTTTCTTGCTGGAACCGGTCTTGGGTTTAAACGCGCCTAACTGTCCTACATTAGTTTGTTCGAAATGCTCGATCGCCAGCGTCGCCAAGACCGGGAACAATGAATCCCTCCTCATTCAGCGTCTCATCAACGGCGACTGTTAACAGGTCAACATCATAATCCTCCGTGACGCGTTGAATGCCGGTCGGTGCACTTACTGCCGATAGCACAATTGTTTCCGGCGATCCGACGGTGACCGTGTTCAGCCGTTCTAAGACCGTACGCATCGTGCTTCCGGTTGCAAGCATTGGGTCAGCAACGATGACAATATCATCCGCTCCAATCTGTGGCAACTTCTCATAGTCGACACTGATTGGAAAGGTCCCATCATCGTTCCGGGCTGACTCATCTCGTGATGCTGAAATTACGCCCTGTCGAGCCCGTGGAAACGCTTTGAGCAGTCCTTCAACAAAGGGCGTGGCAGCCCGAAGAATATTGACGATCACGACATCGTCCAACTTGCTTACCCGTTCGCCGGTGGTCTCTGCAAGTGGCGTCTGGATGGTCACCGGATCCGTTCCGAGACGCCGGTCAATAATCTCGTATCCGCAGATCCGCCCAAGTTTGACAAGTCCCTTGCGAAACGCGACCTGCTTGGTTTCCTGATCACGAAGGTTTGTGAGGGTGTGCTTTGCAAGTGCGTGGTCAATTACTTCACAACGTTCGCCGGGCGATGAATGAGTCATATGCGATGGTGGCGGGTACGGGCCCTAAATACCTCCGTCATGGCTGTCCCCTCGTCGCGGTGTATCCCGGCGGTCTAGTGTACAGCCGATCGAAGGCGGCTGCCTCAGGATGAGTTCACACGGTGTGAGTCCTGGTCTCCGTTGCGGATGGCGACTACGCGGTCGTCGTAAGTCGCGTCTCCAGATTCTCCAATGTCGTCCGCAGTTCTCGTTCGTTGTATCGCCGAACAAACGGGTCAGCGAGACGTTCGATTACCTGTCCAGGCAGATCATATCCGGCACTATAGGTGACGACAGTCTCACCATCTGACTCCTCAAGTTCGATTTCAATCTCGCCTTCCAGTTTCCCTTCCATTTGAAAGACCATTCGTGCAGGAGGCTCATGGACGGTCTGATGTAGATGGCCATCAAGCTCGATGCCCCCGAGTTCATAGGTATGATCAAGATGCTTTCCACCGTTGTCAAGCCGCTCAATATTGTCAACTCGCGCCAAGCTGGGCGTTATCTCACGGTGATTAATCGGATCATCCAGATACTCAAAGACTCGCTCCCGTTCTACTGGGATTGTGATCGTTTCTGAGACGGTGATCATACTACCGGTTAGTAGAGCGCAACTAAAATATGTGCGGTCGTTAATATCCTTCCTCGGCAAGGCTCGGCTCGTCTGTGGCACGCACCGGCTGTTTGTCCCCTTGGATACGAAATCGGGCCCCGCCATTGGCCCCTTCCTCAACCTCGATGGTCCACCCATGACTCTGGACCACCTCCTTGACAATCGCCAGTCCAAAGCCGGTTCCATCCGTGGCTGTGGTGTATCCCGAGTCAAAAACTGTTTCCTGGTCCTCCGGTGGAATGCCGGGGCCATCATCCTCAATATAAAAGCCATCATCAAGATCCCCAACTCGAACGGTCACTGTCGCGCCGCCGTGCTCAACGGCGTTGCGATACAGGTTTTCAAACACACTCTTAATTCGATCCGGATCGGCGACGATAGTCCCGGTCGCTTCAACCTCTAAGGCGGCCTCTTCGGTGGCAACATTCGCCCATGTTGACTTTGCTATACCGCTCAGTCCAAGTGGCTTCACATCATCAACCGGGCGACTCTCTGAGGTCAGCGTTATAAGATCATCGACCAACGCTTCCATACGTGTGAGTGCCGATGTTGCCTCTTCAAGATGCGGCTGGACATCCTCGGCAGTTCGGGCGAGTTCAATTCGTCCTTTGGCTACCGTCAATGGGCTCTGTAGATCATGTGAAATGAAACTCGTGAACTGCTCGATTCGCTCTCGTTCTCGTCGAAGTCGCCACTCGTTTGATCGATCCGCCACATCAATGATCGTCCCCAGTACTGCCGGTCGTCCATCAAGCGTAATACCCTGTCCCAGTAATTCGATGTTGACCTGTTCATCATCCTGTGTCACACCAATGTATGGCCGTCGGAGCAGCTCAAGATCGCCATTTTCGGCCTGTCGGAGGGCCTCTCGCAATCGGGTCCGGTCATCGGTTTCGACAAGCTCACTAAATGCGGTGCCTGTAAGCGCATTTTCCTCCTCTTGATAGCCAAAGATGTCCGCAAACGTTGAATTATGATAGATAAGCGTTCCTTGGCGAGCGATATATAGTCCAACCAGATTCTGTGCCACCAACTGTTCGTAACGTTCCTTTGCAGCCCGCAGCTTCTGCTCACGCTGTTTTCGCTCGGTGATATCACGTGCGATGCCGATTACCTGTGGTGCGTCTGATGCGGTGTTTCGCTGTCCCAAAAGACGGTCCCAGACGTCGACCAACCGCTTTTCCTGATTGTGTGTTTGGACCGATTCATTGGCCAGCATCGACTGGCCATCGGTAAACAGTTCACCAGCCATCCACCGGACATCTCCTCCCTCCGGTGTTGTCCGGTACTCAATCGATGCCCGGTCCGTTTCACCGGCTGCAAACTGCTCGAACGTGTTCCGAACGGCGGGCCGATCCTCTGGATGTACGGCATTGTTGATAAACTCCTGCCATGTCGAGGCTGCCTCATTGTCGACTCCAAAGACCGACTCAAAGTCACCCACCCGTCGGGCCGCCCCGGTCTGAAAGTCAATCTCAAAGACAAAGGTATCCGTCTGATCAAGCGCCAACTCCATGCGCAACCGCTCATATTCAAGCGCCCGTTCGGTGCAGTACTGATCGATCGCATTTTCGATTCGATTGGCGAGTAATTCAAACTGGTCGATCCCGCTTCGTTTCTGTAAATAGTCTGTGGCACCTGCTGACAGGGCTTCGCCGGCGACATCCTCGCTTCCATGCCCGGTCATAATAAAAAACGGAATCCCTGGGTCAATCGAGCGCACGGCCGAGAGCAGATCGACTCCATCGAGTCCCGGTAGTTCATAATCGCTGACGATACAGTCAATGGTCTCCGGGGTTTCCTCGAAGTACTCACGGGCGTCATCGCCTCGTGACTCAACGTGAACGGTAAACTGGTCATTAAGATCCTCAAGTACGTCGGCGGCCATCCCTGCAAATTCGGGATCATCTTCGACGTACAGGATCCTCGATTCCCCCCGGTGTGGATCCCACCCAAACGCCATATCTATGGATTGTATGCCCATGTTGAATAAAAGACGGGGATTACTGCTGCTTGACATCGATGTCGACAGGCCCTAACCGACAGCCCAGTAGCTATGCATATGGTTGGGGTGTCGATTGCTGGCGGGCTTGAACGAGCCGGAATTATCGACCGCCGGCGACTCGCTGATACTGTGTCGTTAGCCTGGCCCCGGATCGTAACCGGGTTTGCCATCATGTCAAAAAGCACCGTTGACCTGGCGATGGTTGGCTGGGCGATTGGTGCCCCGGCTGTTGCTGGACTTGCTTTTGCCAATGCCTACTGGCAGCTTGCAAAATTCATGGGGATTGGTCTTGCCGGGGGTGTCGTGACGCTTGTCTCACAGGCTTACGGTGCCGACCGACTTGACCGAGCCAGTCGTGTGCTCGTTCAAGGACTGGTCCTTGCGACGATGCTGTCTGTTCCCCTTGTCCTCGGGTATATTGTTTTTACAGAGCCGCTTATTGGCCTGTTCGACTCGGGGGCTGAGTCCTTTGCTTACGGACAGACGTATCTTCTATATGTCGCTCCGGGGCTGCTTTTTGAGTTCTGGAATCTCATTGCGTCACGAACCTATGCCGGGGTGGGAAATACGCGTACTCCGATGGCGATTCGCAGTCTCGGTGCTCTTGCCAATATCGGACTCTCGGCGGTGTTGATCTTTGGCGTCGGGCTTGGCGTTGCTGGGGCTGCTATTGGGACGGCGGTATCCGTAGCGCTCGTTACTGTTGTCTTTGCCTGGGGACTGTTTGGTCGCAGTTATGCCGGCCGTGGTGCCTGTCCGGTGGCCATCTCTCGGGCTGCTGTGACCCCTGCCTGGGGGCTTAGTAGGGAACTTCTATCAGTGTCCTTACCACTGGTTGCTCGCCGCACTGCCGAGATGCTTGTCGCCTTTCCGCTGCTGACCATTGCGGCCAGTTTCGGCCAGGCTGTGGTGGCTGCCTACGAGGTCGGTCGTCGAGTCCGGGACTTTGTCGATAGCTTCTCATGGGGCTTTTCAATTGCGGCGAGTACGCTCGTGGGTCAACAACTTGGCGCTGATGATGAAGCCGAGGCTGAAGCCTATGGCTGGGGCATTATCCGACTTTCTGGGACAATCTATCTTGGTGTCGCCACGGCCGTTGCTGTGCTGTCGGCGCCAATTGCTGGTGTCTTTGTTGATACTCCGACGGCTGTTAAGACAACAGCTATGTTCATTGTCGCTGCTGCCGGGAGTGTGATCTTCCTGGGACTTGATGGCTCAGCGACCGGTACCCTGCGCGGGGCCGGTGATACCCGATTCCCATTTGTCAGTTCACTCATCGGGCGATACGGATTTGGCCTTGTCATTGCAGCATCCGGGCTTGTGACCTCGCTTGGGGCGACAGCATTGCTTGTTGCGATGGTGTTCGAAACGCTGGTACCAGCGATGTTAAATCTCGGTCGCGTCCGGTCTAACCGCTGGAAGGCAATTAGTCGCGGGTATCGTACGAGTCTTACCGACTGACTGTTTGAGTGGGTCGTTGCGCCTGGTTGATCCCAACTGCCAAGAGTAGCCATTGGTATACCACATCACGTAATGGAAATTGTCGTCTATGGGGCCGGGGCTCTTGGCAGTCTTATCGGGGGCGTATTAGCCCAGGCCCACTCGGTCACACTTGTTGGCCGTGACCCCCATATGTCGGCCATTGCCGAATCCGGGTTGTCCATTATCGGAGAAACGACAGCACAGGTGACCCCCAAAGTGCGTACCGACGGCACGGGACTTAATGCGGAGTTAGCTATCGTTGCGGTCAAAGCCTTTGATACCGCAGCAGCGGCTACGGAACTGGCAACCGGATCGTACCGCAGTGTCCTGTCCCTTCAGAATGGGCTTGATAACGAATCCCAACTGGCCGCTCAGCTATCCGATACAGCTATTCTTGCTGGAACAACCACATACGGGGCGACCATCGAACGCCCAGGAGTTGTTCGACACGCTGGATCCGGAACAGTGACACTTGGGGCCCCGGATGGCGGCACTGCTCGCAACGCAACTCGCGTGGCAGCGGCCTTTGAGGCTGCCGGCCTCCACACTACCGTTAGCAAAACCATGCCCGTCCAACAGTGGCTGAAACTGGCCGTCAACGTG
The DNA here is from genome assembly GCA_041639835.1 of Salinarchaeum sp. Classification (GTDB taxonomy): domain Archaea; phylum Halobacteriota; class Halobacteria; order Halobacteriales; family Salinarchaeaceae; genus CAZFMU01. The sequence continues at coordinate 469 of JBEQBL010000080.1, read as the reverse complement.
GGTATTAATCCGCTTACGGCGATTCTTGATGTGTCAAATGGCACCCTCAACACGCCACCGCTTCGGTCGACTGCAATACGAGCTGCCCGTGAAACAGCCCGGGTTGCACAGGCGTGTTCGGTCGATCTCGAAACGACAACTGCCGTTGACGCGGTGACCGATACTATCGTCGCGACGGCGACAAATACATCCTCAATGCGCCAGGACTGTCAAGCCGGTAAGCCAACAGAAGTTGATGCTATTACCGGCGTCGTCTGTCGCCATGCTGACTCTCATAATGTTGCTATCCCGACCGTTCAGACTCTTGATAGCATGGTGCGCACGGTTGATGACCATGCTCCCGTGAATTATAGGCTGAATAGGCGCAATACCACGGTCTGAAGACCGTGGATACGAGCCGTCACAGCGGAGCTTTTCCAAGCATTTTCAAACCTCTCATCGTATTTATGAGTGTCGGCGCACTGGTTAC
>JBEQBL010000079.1:0-7845 GCA_041639835.1 Salinarchaeum sp. | reverse complement strand
ATACTATGTTGTGGGTGAGAATGTCGTCTACGTGTTCCGCCCGGCGCCACTCTCGATGGCCGACGGCGAGTGACCGCTTCCGTCGGTCACGACCGAACCCTCCTTTTGCCTAAGAAGCAGCGCACCTTCCTTACTATTGCCCTCAACTGTCGATTACCGCATCCATGGCAATTGGTCGGTTCGATTGGGTCTTGTAGCAATCTTTGATGAAAATATTGCCTGATAATTCTGTTTTCAGTCACTGATCAAGGTGTTTGAAGAGAAAATATTTTCAATGACGAGGTTTGAACCAGTACTACCGAGTGATAGACTGTGCCGAGCATGGATACCGCCGATATCGAGACGGACTTGAGTCTGTTCAAATACGACACGCTTGATCAACTTCCCGAGGGGTATCGGGACTTAGCCGCCGATGAGCGTGCCGACCGCATTGAGACTGCCCTTGCAGAACTTGGCGATGACGTTGTTGTGCTGGGGCACAACTACCAACGTCGAGAGATTGTCGACCACGCTGACTTTGTCGGTGATTCATACCAACTCTCGAAGGCTGCTGCCGAGGCTGATGCCCCCTATGTTGTCTTTGGTGGCGTTACCTTCATGGCCGAAACAGCTGATATCATTACCGACGACTCACAGTCGGTGTTGCTGCCATCAATGGAAGCCTCCTGTCCAATGGCCGGCATGGCCGAGGCCCTGCAAGTTGATACTGCCTGGGAGCAACTGACAACTGCTGTTGGTGACCAGGAGATCATCCCCATTACGTATATGAACTCCTATGCCGATCTCAAAGCCTTCACCGCCGACCACGGCGGGCTTGTCTGTACCTCCTCAAACGCTGCTGCTGCCTTTGAGTGGGCGCTTGATCGCGGGGATATGGCCTTGTTCATGCCTGATAAGCATCTTGGGGTCAACACTGCGGATGAACTTGGGCTTGCAGATGATGAGGTGCTGATCTGGGACCCATGGGAGCCTGATGGTCCGGATCAGGAGACTATCGCCAACGCGACAGTCGTGCTGTGGGATGGCTACTGCCAGGTCCACGAACGATTTCGCGAAGAACATATTACTGATATCCGCGCCCGTCGTCCGGATGCAAACGTTGTTGTCCATCCGGAGTGTCCACCGGAGGTCGTTGCTGCCGCTGATGTTGTCGGTTCAACAAGTACCATCCGGACGGTCGTTGATGAGGCCGATCCTGGTGATACCTGGGCTATTGGCACCGAAGTCCACCTTGCTAATCATCTTGATCGATGGTATCCTGATGTGGACGTTATCCCGCTGTGTGGCGAGGCCTGCATGGACTGTAATGCCATGCGACAGATCGATCCTAACTACTTGGCCTGGATTCTCGAGGAGTTGGCCGCTGGTCGCGAGCACAATGCGATTGAGGTCCCGCAGGCAGAACGAGCCAAGGCTGGTACCGCAATCGACCGGATGCTTGATCTTGATACATGAGTCAGATTCCATCCACAACCGATGTACTTGTCATTGGTAGTGGTATTGCTGGCTGTACAGCAGCACTTGCAGCCGCCAGAAATGGCGCTACAGTAACGCTTGCAACGAAAGCTTCCCGTCCGGAGGGTGCCGCGACCGACTGGGCCCAAGGTGGGATTGCGACTACTCGGGAGGAGCCAACCCAGTTTAAACAGGACATTATTGCTGCCAGCGATGGCACCGCCGACCCCGAGGCGGTTGATGTCCTTGTCAATGAGGCGGCCGATGCGATTGATGATGTCCTTATCGAGACTCTTGATATTGATCTTGATCGCACCGATGACGGTGACTTAGACTATCACCGTGAGGCTGCTCACTCGACAAACCGCATCCTCCATGTCGGTGCCATGACTGGTCGGCATATCCTCCGGCCGTTTCTGTCGTATCTGGACACCACTTCTGATGTTCGGATGCTCTCTGATACCGCAGCCCGCGGACTTATTGAGACCGATGATGGCATTGCTGGCGCAATTTTAGATGCCGATCCCGAGGGCACGCCTGTGTATGCCGATGCGACAATTCTTGCGACCGGCGGCATCGGGGCCTTATATCCCCGATCAACCAACCCGGCGAAGGCAACCGGTGATGGGATTGCAATGGCCGCCCTTGCTGGTGCTGCTATCACTGATATGGAGTTTGTCCAGTTCCACCCCACAGCGTATGATCCAGCTGCCACCGCCGACACCTCCTCGGAGATTTTCCTGATTAGTGAGGCCGTTCGGGGGGCTGGTGCAGTGCTTCGGAACGGGGCTGGCGAACGATTTATGCCCGGGTACCATGCGGATGCTGAACTTGCGCCCCGTGATATTGTCGCTCGAGCGGTTGCTCGCGAGCGTGAGCAAACTGGTGAAGTTCGACTTGACGTCTCACCGCTTTCCTTTAACGAGGAGTTCCCAGCGCTTGTTGAGCGCTGTCAGGAACATGGTGTTGATCCGGCTGATGGTATCCCGGTGGCGCCGTGTGAGCATTTCCTCTGTGGTGGAATTACCGTTGATAACCACGGCCGAAGCTCGCTTTCCCGGCTGTATGCTGTCGGTGAATGTGCCCGAACCGGTGTCCATGGGGCCAACCGTCTCGCTTCAACAAGCCTACTTGAAGGACTTGTCTGGGGGCGTCGGGCTGGCCGTGATGCAGCGACCGTATCCGTTACTGATCCCGTTTCACAGTCCACGGCGTCGACCCCAATGGGTGTTGATCCGAGTCAACAGGACCCGCCGCTACCGGAGGCGTTTATCGAGGAGAAATTCGATCGGCTCCAGTCACTTGTCGAGCAGGCTCTTGGCATTCGCCGTACCTCAGCCGAGATTACCCGTGCCGAGACTGCGCTTCGACGACTCAAAGGCGAACTTGACGCCTATGCCCGGACACGATGGTCCCGGTCACTGGCCGAACTTCGTAATGCCACTATTACCGCTGTGCTTATCGCTCAGGCTGCGGCTGATCAGCAGGAAAGTGTCGGGTGTCATTATCTCACCGATAGCAGCGACAGTCAGTCGTTGTCCACACCTCCGAAGACTACCAATGGTCGTCACTGATCGTGATGTTGAACGATGGCTTCGCGAGGATCTTGGCCATCATGATGTCGGGAACGACCTCCCCGGCCAGACCCAGGCCCGGCTTGTTGCTACCGAATCCGGTGTCCTTGCTGGTATTACAGCCGCCACCGCTGTCTTCGAGTATCTTGATGTGACTGTCGATCACGCCGCCTCCGTCGGTGATCGCGTTTCGGAAGGCGAGGCCGTCCTTACCGTCTCCGGGCCAGCACAGGCGATTTTACGCGGTGAACGCGTCGCTACAAATGTAGTCGCTCATGCCTCCGGCATTGCAACAGCTACCCGCAATGCCGTCGATGCTGCCCGAACAGTCAGCGACGCTATTACGATTGCTGCAACCCGTAAAACGACCCCTGGGCTCCGTGGGGTTGAAAAACGAGCGGTTGCGGCCGGCGGTGGTGACACTCATCGCCTTGATCTCTCGCATGCCGTCATGATCAAGGACAATCACATTGCCGCGTATGGTCGTGAAGAGGCTGTTAAGCGGTTCCAACGCCGCAAGTCGTTTACTACACCACTTGAAATCGAGCTTGCGGACCCGACAGCTGCTGCTGATGTTGCCGTTCTTGATGTTGATACGATCTTACTTGATAATATGTCCCCAGCCGAGGTCACACAGGCTGTTCAGACCATTGCTGATATTGATGAGACCATCACAACCGAAGCAAGTGGCGGCATCGACCATGCAACTCTCCCCGAGTATGCTGCCACCGGCGTTGATGTTATCTCGATGGGATGGCTTACTCACTCCGCACCAGCCATAGACTACTCGTTTCGCGTCGCCCCCACGTAACTACTCCACTCCATTTGAATGGGCTCGTACCCAGAGTTCCCCAATTCGGGAAAGCCGCGTCTGATGTGACTTTCCTTGCCGTTCCTGCTCGATATATCCCTTCCCCCCTGGTCCAAGTTGATCAACGGTATAGATCACCTTCGAGCGGAAACTGTCGGTGTACTCCTCTTCAAGTTCGTCTGCTAATGCCTTTGCCAGTTCTGAGACGGATTCAAACTCCCCATCTTCACCCAGCTTGAAGAGAATCACCTCCTCAAAGGGCTTGACATTTGAAAAAGACACAATCGGGAGTTCAATGATGTGTTTGCCGCCGATTTCCTTGGCCCCAATTGTTGTTCCACGTTCGTCAAACTCAGCCAAGAGATCCTCAGCCGCATCCAGCCGTTGTTGTAGCTGCTCTGTCGGTAATGTTTCCGTCCTGCTGACCAGCTCCGAGAGCAGTTGTCGCTGCTTGCGTAGTTCCTCTGCTAGTTCCGTTTCTAGATACTTTTCGGGCGCCGTGTAGTAGGTGTGAATCTTCTCACGGTCTGCCTCCCGTTCAATCATAATCGAATGTGCCGCCGTTGCAAATGCAAAGGACACCGGCCGTGGCATGGCGGAGACGTTTACCCACACCTCGTTGCCACGATCCAGTTCGGCGTTAATCAGATCAAATGCCTGTGTAAACGCGGCATCATAGTCATAGACATCCTCAATTGGCAATCGTTTGGTGGTCGCCCCGAGCAGGTTTCGATAATCCTGTTCAAGCTTTGTTGACAATCGCTGTGAATACTCAACGTTGGTCTCACTGCCGATCGTCCCCTCAAGCAGAATTACGCGATCGACAGTCAACTGATCGCGAATCAATGGTGCGATCAGCCGGTCGTAATCAAACCCGACCGGGACGATGTGGGTCTGCATACGAGGAATAATGGACTGCTGTTTAAATAAAACACCAGTCTCACTGCGCTATCTGAGTCCCGTGATATTTCATATAGAGTATATGATACGATCGCCGTATCGATCTTTGCTGTTCTACACCCGTGCAGGCAGCCGATTGTCCTTCACTGTGCCATATCGGAAGATATAATCACTATCATTCATACGGTGTTTCCATGGCGATACAACGACGACAGTTTATAACCATGCTCGGTGCTGGCGCCTTTGCTGGCACTGCTGGCTGTGCCCAGCGTAATGCAAATAGCACTCAGGCGGAAGTGGTTGGTGAAACTCTTACGCTTACGACAACCACGAGTACCTACGACACGGGGCTACTTGACGCAATTCACACCGAATTTGAGGAAATGTATGGTGTGTCGGTTGACGCGGTTGCCCAAGGCACTGGTGCTGCTCTTGAGTCTGCTCGTAACGGTGACTCTGATATTGTCATGGTCCATGCACGTGGCCTTGAGGATACGTTCATGCGCAATGGCTATGGGGTCAATCGTCGTGATCTCATGTTCAATGACTTCATTCTCATTGGACCGGAGACTGATCCGGCAGGCATTCAACAACTGGAGTCGGCGACTGAGGCACTCCGTGCGATCGCTGATGCGGAAGCGACATTCGTCTCACGTGGTGACAACTCCGGAACGCATACCAAGGAACTCAATCTCTGGGATGCCGCCGGAACAACACCCGGTGGCGACTGGTATCAAGAAACCGGGACCGGAATGGGTGAGGCATTAAATATCGCTAACCAGCAGGATGCATACACGCTTTCAGACCGTGGTACATTTATTTCCCAGCGCTCGGAAATCGATCTGGTCATTCTCGTCCAGGGCCCAATCGAGGGTGGCCCAGAGGTTCTTGCAAACCCATATGGCGTTATGGCAGTTAATCCTGCGGTGCATGAGAATGTTAATTATGACCTTGCGATGGCCTATATCGGATGGATTACTAGCCCTGCAGCCCAGAATGCCATCTCAAATTACCAGATGAACGGCGAACAGCTGTTCTTCCCCGAGGCGGTTTCCGAGGATCCCGACTTCCAGCAGTACGTTCCCGAAGACTGGAGTCGTGACTCATCCGACACATAAGTGTGCCAGTTGAATCAGCCGCACAGCTATCGTCACTGGTTATTGATTCCCCGTTTCGGGACGGCTATGTTTCGAGCATTATCTACGTCTCATTATATGTAAGTGTTATTGCGGTACTATTAAGCGCCGTATTTAGCATTCCTATTGCCGTCGTGATAGGACTTCTCGATTTTCCTGGCGAGCAGTTTGTGAAATCAATCGTCAATACGGGCATGGGCTTTCCAAGCGTGGTTGTCGGGCTGCTGGTGCTGTTTATTGTCTCCAATCAAGGCCCGCTTGGATCATTCGATCTTGTATTCACAAAGCACGCAATGATTATGTCGCAGTTTGTGCTTGCAACGCCGCCGATTATGGCGATTAGTCTTGCCGCCATTACCAGCGTTAGTGAGAATGTCCGCGACGCTGCTCGTGTTCTTGGTGGGACGCGTCTTGATGTAGCCCTTGTTGTACTTAAAGAAGCGAGATATGGGATCGCAACAGCGATTTTAGCCGGGTTTGGACGCGCCATCAGCGAGGTCGGGTCTGTCCTTATTGTTGGTGGCAACATTACGAGTGCTGATGGCATCTCAAAGACGCGAACGCTGACCACTGCCATCCAGCTTGAGGCTCGGCAGGGACAATACACCACTGCAATGATTCTTGGAGCTGTCTTGGTCGTGCTTGTGTTGATCGTTAATGCGATTGTTATCCGATTCGGTGATAAAGGGGTGCAACGCTAATGCTTCGCGCAGTTGCTATTTCGCACTCATACGGTGCTACTGATGTCTTTCACCGCCTTTCGATTGATATCGATGCTGGTGAGGTTGTTACCATCATTGGGCCGTCCGGTATTGGAAAAACAACGCTCCTCCGGATACTTGCTCTATCACTCCCCCCGGATACCGGACAGGTCACCTTTGACGGAACTGATGTGTGGGATGCCAGTAAGTCTGAACGACTCTTCCTCCGTCGACGCATCGGGATGGTCTTTCAGGAGGCAAGTCTCTTCGACACCTCGGTTGCTCGTAATGTCGAATACGGACTGCGTATCCGTCGGTCTTGGAGCGACCGTCTCCAGGATGGGCTTTGGTCGCTCGTGCAGTCAAACAGGACCGTTGATGCTGTCCGTGAGTCGCTTGAGGTTGTTGGGCTGACGGAGAAAATGGATCAACACACCGAGTCCCTTTCCGGAGGTGAAGCACAGCGTGTCGCATTTGCCCGTGCACTTGCGTATGACCCCGATATCTTGTTGCTTGATGAACCCACTTCGGACTTGGACCCTCGAAATACAGCTGTTATTGAGGAGGCAATTGCCGAAGCCCGGAATCGAGATATCGGTGTTGTTGTTGCAACTCATGATATGCACCAAGCCAAACGAATCGCAGACCGGGTCGCAGTGCTGCTTGATAATCGTATTACCGAAATTGGGCCCACAGAGGCTATTTTTCAGGACCCGTCGGACGACCGCACCCGAAAATTCATTTCGGGAGAATTAGTGTACTAAGATGCACTGGCTCCTGTCCACTCGCCAGCTAACGCCGGTTCGTCGAAGGCGGGAAGTTCTTATCAGCCTGCTGAACGTTGTCTGTACTATAAGGATACCAACAGGTGACAATAAATCTGGGATTCGTTTTGATCGTGCTTTTAAGCAGTCAGGTGCTGCGTCAATTCATCAAAATTCAACGTAGGACCCGACCGTTCACTGGACTGGTTTCGATCACTGTTTCATTGGTTGAGACGGGGTAAGCCACCATCGGTGAACTGTGCAGAATGGCTCTATTCTAGCCTGATTTCTATGAACATATTAGACGATCCGCAAATTAATTCCACAGGGGCGAATCACAAAAATATCGAGGCGGATGCCACTGGGCTTTGCTCCGATGCAGTCGACTACGGACATAGCGTATTGCACAACATGGCGGCGAACAGTGTGAACTACCCCACCCTGCTCGCGCTGACGCGCTCGCTGCGGGTGGGGCTTCCTGGTTCCGCGACGCGCTTTTTCACG
>JBEQBL010000078.1:6050-7846 GCA_041639835.1 Salinarchaeum sp. | reverse complement strand
AACCACTCGACCGCCGGTGGCAGCCACCTCGGCATCGAACTGTAGATACTCATCTAGACGGTGATCGAGAATCACATCAACCCCGCCATCGGCGGCCTCCCGTACTGCCTCTTTGAGATCCTCTCGGCTGTAATCAAGGACGGTTTCGGCACCGAGTGCAGCTACTGTCTCATGATACCTTGGGGCGGCTGTTGTAATTACACGTGCACCCATTGCTGCTGCCAATTGGATGGCAACATGCCCAACTCCCCCGGAGCCACCATGAATGAGACAGGTCTCCGCTGGATCAAGATCCGCATGGTCGACTAATGCCCGCCACGCCGTACAGCCAACCACTCCTGCGCCTCCGGCGGTTGCCATGTCGACGCTATCGGGAAGTGACACGACTCGATCGACTGGCAGTACCGCGTACTCAGCGTACCCGCCTTGATACGCGGTGTTGCCAATACCTGTTCCATACACCCGATCCCCGACGGCCACGGACTCAACGGTATCACCAACGGCTGCTACGGTTCCGGCGACATCCACACCTGAAATAAACGGCAAGGCAACCGGTGGATATGATCCATCACGGAAGTATGTATCAACTGGATTGACTCCCGCAGCATGCACCTCGACAAGTACCTCCTCGGCTGCTGGTGTGGGACGTGTAATCTCATCAACCGTGAGTACATCTGATCCACCATGGTCATGCAGACGGACAGCTCGCATGCTACTGGGATATTCGCGGCTCGAAATAAAAAGGTATGACTGCCTCTTTTGACCGCTTGTCGGTCTCGCTGTCGTGATTGTCTGGTCACTTCTGTCGGGCGACTTCGACAAAATTCTTCAAGACAGCATCGGCAGTTATCTTTGCAAATCGATCTAAACCGGCCTCCCAATCCGGGATTTGAGCGGCCACTGCCGGGGTAAACTCCGGATGAAACTGTACTGACCAGCATGGAGCCGCGGTATGGCGTGTGCAAAACGCCTCATTGTACGCCGTTGACCCAATTACTGTCAACCCATCCCCAGGATCAGTTACCAGATCACTGTGGACGACTGGAACCGTTTCTCCAACCCCCGATAGGATTCCTGTTCTATCGTGTTGACACGATACAAACCCTGTTCGTCGATGGCTGCGCTCAACGGTCCCACCAAGTGCCTGATTGATCCACTGATGACCAAAGCAAATGCCAAGTAACGGGATCTGAGATTCAATGCACCGCTTGATTAATTTCTCACCCTGTGAGACCAATGTGGCATCCGCATCGGCATAGACATGGGCTGAACTTCCGCTTAGTATGATCCCATCATACTGTTCAACTGTGAGTGTGGTCGAACGATTGTGATAGACGACATACTCGGCGGCAGCAGGGAGCTGATTGTAAATGGCCCGCGGATGGTATCGATGAGCGGACTGCGTCTCGGCATCGACGACAAGGAACATTATTCATCTCCAACGGCCGGAACAACAAAAGCTATCGCCGAGTTGTCCGACCATTCTACAAACGTTAATTTTCAGTACAACATCGCTGTCTCCGTCAACTCTATGCCGACGGTACCTCCGCGTTGATCCCACTGTGATCGATCAGTGTCACTCCTAAGACCTATCCGGATGGATTAAATTGTACCTATTGTTCATGCTATGTCCCCGGATCCCGAATTAAAAGCAGAGTATGAGACCGTTCCGCATCTCATCGATATGATTTTTTATGTTGCTGAAAGCATCAGTATTGCATTTGACCGGTGGAACGAGCAGTATGTGACCGGGCCGGGACTGTATGTTGTAATTGTCTCGGGCGTTGATTACAGTG
>JBEQBL010000078.1:0-6040 GCA_041639835.1 Salinarchaeum sp. | reverse complement strand
ATACCTGGCCGACGGACACTTGCCGGGTCATTCCACAGTCCCCAGAAGGGTTTGTTGATGCTGCCCGGCAGGTTAGTCTCAACCGCGATGGAGCTGTCGTTGTGGCTGCTGATGGCACCATTCAAGAACAGATGGTCCGGATCAAGGGGCCAAGCGCCGCGACTTTGGCGGACAATACCATCGAATATGCTGACTGGATGGGGACCAAACATCTCAGTGCTGTCGAGATATCAGTCCGCAATGAGGTCCTCGCAGCCATTACCGTCAGCGAGGAAAACGGCCGTGTGACAATCTTTGAGGATGGCGCTTATTCGGATTACTCCAGAGCCGATCTTGGTGGCCGTTGGCGCGTTCATAAAGACACTGATCCCGTCTCCCAATGATCGATCATCGGTGTTGGCAATGTGATGGCCATTATATTGCCTGAAACGGCCCCGTGTCTGTTGTAATCTCAGTGAGTGTGGATTGAAAAATAAGTTCAGATTATATCGCTAAGAACTGTTATAGACCGGTATAAATTCTTGTTCACAAGGCGATTTTCCTCCGTTTTTTGCCATTTGGACCGCCCGATGGCGCTTTGATTCCATGATTGGTATCTGTTCTATCATCCCTGGTCTACCATGCTTGTGTTTTACTTTCACTCCGCTTGGCTGATGTATAAGTGCCTGTCCCTATACCCATAATGTAGAGAGGCCCTGGGTGTTGGGGGCCTCTCCGGGCCGCCTCGGGACCTGTCACACGCTCCATTACCCGAGAACCCATACAATGACAACGAACATCTGCGGATCGACGCTGGGTTCATGCCCGTTTTGCGGCACGTCGATTGACGAAATCGACGTGTTAATCACGTATCAAACGGATAACGGTGAGACAGCCGCCTTTGCTGAGTGTCCTGGTTGCGAGGATGTTGTTACGCCGGAGGCCTAATGACCTCTGGCGAGGCTTGCGCCTCAATAACCACTACTCGCGTCGCCAGACCACTCGCTGGACAAATGCATCAAGCCGGTCGACAACCGGTTTGAGCCATGCGCCCGGCGAGAGCAGTCGAAGCTGCTGACTGTCAACCTCAATGCGATTCTCGCCGAAGGGGTCGTGATCGCTATCCTCATCCTCGGCTGTCTCAACGACCACTGACACTCCGCATCGACCGCATGCTTCGCGTTCCTTTGTCATAGTCCATTTACAGCGGCTGCGCAACCTTAATATTGCTCCTAACTCCCGAGTTCGTCCTGTACAATATGACGGATTCTGGCATCAAGCCCGCCGGTATCACGGGTCAGATCATCTAACTCCGGTAGCCCCTCAAGAGCCTGATCAATCCGGTCATCATCGGCTGTTGTTCCAAGATACAGGCTTTGTCGCTGTTCGTGTAATCGCCGGAGTGTCGACCGGGCAATCCCGGTATCCCGTGCCACCGAGCGCTTGCTCTCCCCACGTTCAATCCGAGCTAACGCGTGACGTGTCTCCAGAAATGTTGGGACTTCAAGACGAAGATAGCCATCATCATCGACGGTAAACCCGCGTGGTGGACGTCCGGTCCATTTCCCGGCCTCCTGTGCGGCCCGGATTCCACTACTGATCTGCTCAACGGTTTCCTGTCGGTGTATTGCAGCAAGCCGCCCCATAATCTCCGCAACAAGTTCATAGACATACTCCTTGAGCTGGTGCTCCGAGACATAGATTTCAAGACCGATGTCTTTGCCGTCCACTCCTGTCCCGTGTAACAGACAGTGTTGAATAAACTCCTGCACCTCGCCGGCGCCTCGCATAGCGATCGCCGAAAGCGTCTCAACAACAACTAAGTCAAACTGTTCGGTTTCAATGGCGTTGTTTAACGCCTGATACTGATCGCTTGAGGTGCCTTGCAAATCGATATACTCCTTAATCTCAACCGACTCATCGTAGCGCCGTTGTGCGTGATCTCGGAGTTGGTTTAGTCGCTGGCGTGACCTACTTGCGTCTGGTGCCATTTGGACGTATACTGCAACCGTCGGTGCCATGTTCCTTACAACATTACAATGCTAATCCCGACAAATCCGGATCCAAGTGGGTGTTCATAATGTGCGTATACACTATTTGGCGTCTCCGTCTCGTCTTCAGTCCCAAGAGCATGCTTGCGACAGTACGGCGTCTGCTCTTCGATTGTTTGATCCTCTGTGCCCTGTCGCCATCGCTCGTCAACCCAGAACTCGGCGTCACATTCACACTCCGGATGTGCACACTGTGGGACTGAATGAGCCACGAATAGCTGTTATTTCTTACCCCCGGGTTATAAAACTAGCCACTTTTGACCACCGTGACAGGATAGCACTCTCGGCTTTCGCCTCCGACGTAAGATCCTGACATAAGTCAGCGTTGGGCGGTAGCCGTCTGCATGGCCGGTGCACAGGTGGCTGCTCCAACCGTTCCCGTACCATCAGCCACAATCACTCCCGCCGGTGCTCCTGTGGTCGCATCAAACGCCTCAATGGCTTTATTGGCAGCTGTTGTGGCGTCAGCTCCATCCTCAATACGACGCACTGCTTGTCGGGCTAGTGTCATTCGTGCAATGTCCTCACCGGCCCCGGTCGTACTCGCGGCTCCCGCTGGTGAGGCATAATAGCCCGCGCCAACCTGAGGAACATCCCCAACTCGTCCGCGTAATGCAAGCCAGCGTCCGCCGGTTGAGGTGGCGGCCGCAAGCGTCCCATCCTCGCTTACGGCCACGGCGCCAACGGTATCATGATCCTTCCTGTTGGTCTGTGCTGGCGCCACGTTTGTTCCGCCGTAATGATCCATGACCCATGCCAGTTGCTCGGTCATTCCCGCTGGCATATCAACATCCTCGTATCGTTGTTGCGTCTCCGGTGTCGACAACTCCTGTTCGACATCGATTCCAGCACTGGCTGCCAGATCAACGGCATGTACACCGGTGATCATCACATGTGGAGTCTCCTCAAGCACATGGCGGGCAACACTTACCGCCGCTTCAACCCCTGGCATTCCACAGACCGCGCCCACGGATCGATCACCGGTCATTATCCCAGCGTCTGTCCGTGCAATCCCATCGGACTGGAGACAGGCCCCACGACCGGCATTAAACTGTGGGTCCGACTCAAGTGATCGCAATGCTGTTTCAACGGCTTCAATCGGCGTTGCCTCGGCAGCGCCGGATTCAGCGGCTGTATTAAGCACTGTTTGACGCTGATCTGGTGTTTTAGGCTGTTCTCCGGCGCCTCCGTGTACGATTACTTGCATTGGGTTGACTATCACTCGACAGCGACATAGCTTCTCGGATCGACGGCACTGCCAGTTCCGAAAAGACAGGGCTTTTTGTACTCACTAGAGTGGATCAACACAGTATGTCCTACGATCAGATCGAGGTTCCTGAGGACGGGGAACCGATTGTCGCTGATAACGGCGACCTCTCGGTCCCTGAGAACCCGATCATCCCGATTTTGCATGGCGATGGCATCGGGGTTGATGTTGGGCCGGCCGCCCAGCGCGTCCTTGGGAAAGCTGCCGAGGTGACCGGACGAGAAATCCACTGGATGCGCGTATATGCGGGCGAAAGCGCGCGCCAACGATACGATGAAAACCTACCGGCTGAGACAATTGACGCGATCCGGACCTTCCGTGTCGCATTGAAAGGGCCACTTACGACACCTGTTGGGGCCGGATTCCGATCACTCAATGTTGGGTTGCGACAGGAACTTGATCTCTACGCGAATGTGCGACCAACATATTATCTCAATGGTGTTCCATCCCCGGTGAAACAGCCCGAACAGATGGACATGATCACCTTCCGGGAGAATACCGAGGACGTGTATGCCGGCATTGAGTGGGAACCCGGTACCGAGGGCTCCGAACGTGTTCGGGAGTTTGTCGAGGAGGAAATGGGCTATGACGATATCCTCCATGACGGCCCTATTGGCTTTGGACTCAAGCCGATCACCGAATTTGGCACCAAACGACTTGTTCGAGAGGCCATCGATTATGCAATTGAAAACGACCGTGATTCGGTGACCCTCGTCCATAAGGGCAACATTATGAAATACACCGAAGGTGCCTTCCGGGATTGGGGGTATGAAGTCGCCGAGGAGGAATATGGCGATGAGATCATCACCGAGGATACCCTCTGGGAGGAACGTGATGGTGAGGTTCCTGAGGATACCATTGTGGTCAATGACCGCATCGCGGACAACATGCTACAGCAGTTGTTGACGCGAACCGATCAGTACGATGTGTTGGCGATGCCCAATCTCAATGGCGATTATCTTACCGACTCGTGTGGGGCGCAAATCGGTGGCTTGGGCATTGCCCCCGGCGCCAATTTCGGTGATATGCGGTGTCTCGCCGAACCGGTCCACGGTTCAGCGCCGAAATATGCTGGCCAGGATAAAGTCAATCCAACGGCCATTATCCTGTCCGGCCGGCTGATGTTTGATTATATGGGCTGGCATGACGCCTCCGAACTCATCCGCGATGCTGTCGAGCAAACCATTACCGAGAAAACCGTCACCTATGATCTTCATCGTGAAATCGAGGGTGGCGTAAAGCTCTCAACAAGCGAATACGCCGCTGAGGTTGTCAAACACATCGAAAAACTCGCTTAAGCGCACTGCTTACTTTTCGCCAGTACTCCGCTTGTTCATCACTCTAACGCGGGTGACGGACAATGGAGCAGTTCCTCGCTGAGTTAACTGGCCTGATACGATGCCTCAACGGAGACTCGAACAGTGACATTATCCTCATCGATTGTTGTCCCTGCCGTATCAGCAGCAACGGCAACACCCTCGCGTGTGATCGGCCCCACACGTGTTGATGCTGTTGAAATCTCGATGACGCGATCGATCGTCAGTCCTTGCTTGGTCGCGATTGTTGCTGCTGTCTCTCGTGCGTCATCAATCGCCGCGCGGAGGGCTTGTTCCCGCAACTCAGCGCGAGTTGTTTCCGCCAAGGTATACTGGACCCGATCAATATCGTCTGCGCCGGCCGCAAGTGCGGTGTCGATTATTTCTCCGACGGCCTCAATCTCCCGCACTGTGATAGTAAATTGATAGACACCCCGAACAGTCTCCTCCCCTCGATTTTGGTCAATGCGATACTGCGAAGTGCGCAGATCCTCATCACTAATCCCAGCCTCTAATATAGCGGTTCGTAATGTTGTACTCCGTTCTGCCAATGCTGTACCAATGGCTGCCGGGTCGGGTCCACGTTCAACAACCGCAATCGAAAGTTCCGCAACATCCGGGGGAGCGGTGACCTCTCCGGTTCCGGACACCGAAATTGTCGTCCCAGTGGTTGTTTCATCGGCTGTTTGTGCGCTTGACAGACAACCGGCAGTGCCGGCGGCAAGGCCTCCACCAGCAGCAGCAAGAAAGTTACGGCGGTGCATTACAGCCTTATAACACCCGGTGTGGACAAAGCCCTTCTTGAGAGTCAAATAGCCGTTTCACAGTCCCACTGGTGCCACCACCACCTAATATCCGGTGTTGACCTGTGTGCTGATAGCTGGTTGTTTACGATTGTGCAAGGCAAAAGCCGACGGCTTTTGTCGTGGGCGGGGATCAATCTGATTGCCACTGTGGGGCTGTCCGTGGCGGGGTGAAAATATCGATCCCGCGCACCGGGATTTCGCCTTGGTTCTCGGCCGCGTGTGGTTCGTTTGCTGGAATCAGATAACTGTCACCGGCGGTTATACGTCGGGCTTCGCCATCGGTATAGAACACAACCTCTCCGGTGTACACGAAGCCGGCCTGCTCGTTTTCGTGATTGTGTTTCGGCACCTCTGCTCCAGGATCAATCTCGAAATGTTGGATGTTCATCTGGTCACTGCCCGCTAACAACGCTACATGTACCCCCTCAACGGCCTCGGTTGTCTCGGTTAGTGGAACATGTTCCATACCCATAGTAGCCAACCGTGCGACAAAAGATTCACCGGCGATTTGCCCTGTGACGTCCGTGGATCACATATTAAGAATCGCATGGCGTGTCCGTGAACTACCCCACCCTGCTCGCGCTGACGCGCTCGCTGCGGGTGGGGCTTCCTGGTTCCGCG
>JBEQBL010000077.1:0-7878 GCA_041639835.1 Salinarchaeum sp. | reverse complement strand
GTGAACAATCTTGCAGTTGCCTCAACCGGGACGTTCTGGACGGGCGACGAGTTCGACCACTGGCGACGTAAGTACGAAACCCGACGTGGCGACCTCCAAGAATGTGGCACACGGTGGGCGCACGAGAACATCCAATCCGTTGGACGAAAAGAGGAAGGCCGATTCAAGATAACGCTCTACCGGATATCGAACGAGTTGGTCAGCGAAGCCCGTGAGTACGGGGTGTTCAGTGATTGCATTCGAGGATTTGACCGATATTCGTGAACGAACCGGCGCGTCGTGGGGGCACAAGTGGGCGTTCAACCGCCTGTACGAATACGTCGAGTACAAAGCCGAAGAATACGGTATCACGGTCGAGCAGGTAAGCCCTGAGAACACCTCACGGCGTTGCTCTCAGTGTGGGTTCACGCACCCGAACAACCGCGACGGAGAGGAGTTTGAGTGTCTGAAATGCGGCTACGAGAACCACGCTGATTACAACGCCGCGAAGAATATCGGTCTTCGGTATCCCCGCCGGACCCAAACTGGCTCCGGTGGAGGCGCACCCGTAGGCGTGGCCTTAAACAGTGGGATGTTGAACGCGAACGGAGCGTATGAGCCTCCTGCCGACGAGTCGGCCAGAGCGGGAGTCCACGCTGAAAGCCAACGGCTTAGCCGTTGGTTAGCTTACGGAGCATATGTGCTGTGTCTCTTCGGGGCCAGACTGACATCCTCCTCCGTCTTCAAGCGGATGAATCCCACGGCACCGCACCGCTGGGTTGGGAGTTTCAGGTGTGCAGTGCCACCGACCCCCGACACGATGAGAATTCGTGTGGGGGTCACGGACTGAAGCGGGTGGGACCGCTGGGAGTGGCAAGCCCCCGGTACTCCTATCCTCCGTCGTGTTCGGACTCCCAACGTTGGTTTTGCCTTAGGGAGTCCGGCAGACGTCAACGGACTCGGAGTTACTTGTTATGCTGCTTTCAAGCAGTCGGGCACTGTATCGATTCATTATAGGAACCGACCGTTCACCTGACTGGTTCCGGATACTGCCTCGCTATTGCGGGCGGACAGGCCGCCTCCGTAGGACTGGTCGGAATCCGCTCCATGCCGACCGATTCCTGCCCTATCGTACGTCGGCCTGTCAGTTAACCGCCACTGTGTAAAACTCGGGAGTGGCGTTTCAACGGTGGAACGTGACACTGAGTGACGGCGCGTATCCACGGCCTAAACGCCATGGTATTGCGCCTGTTCAGCCTATAATTCAGACAATAGTGCCGTAACGGCACTGTTAGATTGAACCCTTCTGTCCCAGCATCTCTCCATTCGCAGAACCCGTTATCAGCAATTCACGCTCTCGAACAATAGCCCGTCTCCTTCAAAGAACTTCTTCTAGTTCGACCTCAATCTAGCAGTGCCGCCGTAACGGACTTGTTGTGCGTTCTAAACTGAATAACGAAATCGTATTACCAACAACTAATAAGCGAATGTGAACCGTCGCACTACTGCAGGCAGTCTTGTTGTTTACCGTGTATTGTCCATGTGACCAGGGCCCTTGGGTTGTCAGTCACAGAGTAGAAAAGCCGATCACAGATACCTGTGAGATAGCTGTGAGGCGCTGCTATCGTTTGTCATTTGGTTCCCAGTGGTCACACGCCGTCATGTCATCAAGTCGCTCGTTGTGATAATGACAGTACGGAATCATACCAGCAACATCATTCTCATATTCAAAGTACCGACAGTTGCCACAGTACTGGTCGGTAAGTGACGGATCAACCCGCGATGCATTGGGATCCGAAGACTGGGTGGCAGTAGATGTATCAGGGGATGGCGTTGTCAAGTCCTGCTGTGTAACCCCGCCATCGCTTGTCGGGCTAGCGCCAGTCTGAGCGGTCATAACATCGCTGGACATCGATCCGGCAACGCCGACGCCACCGGTGTGTGTCGAAGACTGGGTCGTCCCACCGGAGTCGGAACTGCCAGTCGAGACAACCTTGATCGGGTTGACAAGTGAAATGGTGCCACCAGGGTCGTTACGCCGGCGAAGGGTCGCAATCCCGGCGAAAAGGCAGTACATGAGCATCAGAATGCCAAGAGCATAGATAGCGGACACCTGTGTAGTGAAATCCTGCCCATAGCCGGCCCAGTGGTGTGGATACGCATGCGAAAAGGTTCCGACACCAAGGAGTGTGAGACTAACTCCAATGGCAGCAGCAACTCGCAGATGCGGTTTCGCCGGGAGGGCAACAATGACTCCAGCAAGCACGCTTGGGGCCGCAAGGCCAAAGAGAATACCAGCAGTCAGTCGTACGGTGATTGTCTGTGGGCCCCCGCCAACTGCTGTGGTTGCGACCACCAGTCCAGCAACAGCAAGAACTGTGCCGATAGCCAACAGCCCCGCACCGGCATACAATCGACGGCGGGTCGTGACACCGCCCACACCGCCCTCATAAACGTCCCCGAGGCTTGTCATACGCGCTTCTGAGAGACCCAGGTACAAAACTGTGCGTCAGACACACGGTCGACAGACGGCAGCCATAGTCGCGAACCACGCATGGCAACAAAAGACATATCGGCGTTGCATCCCGAGATATAGTAGCTAATCAAAAGTATGAATGAAGTCCAACTCGAGGTCGCGAAGGCCTATCCGAACGACTCGGGGCGAGGGATTGCGCGCCTCGATCCGGATACGCTGTTGCACCTCAAGCTAAGCCCAGGAGACATCATCGAGATTGAGGGAAGTGAGCGAACCGCAGCGAAAGTCTGGCGTGCGGACCGACAGGACTGGAATACCGATACGGTGCGGATCGACGGATTCACCCGACAAAATGCCGATGTTGGGATCGGCGAACGGGTTGCTATCCGTAAGGCCGATGCGACAAAAGCCGACCGGCTTGTCCTTGCTCCACCGGAGGATGCGAGTGTGCAGTTTGGCTCCGATGCCGCCGGGATGGTCAAACGGCAGATTCTCAAGCGTCCGGTCGTCGAAGGAGATATCGTGCCGGTAATGTCAAGCACCAATCATCCGTTTATGCGGTCTCCTGGACAGGCAATCCCCCTGATCGCCGTTGAGACGGATCCGGATGATGTGGTGTTGGTAACCGAAGACACCGATGTCGAACTTCGAGAGGAGCCGATTGCAGGCTATGAAAAGACCGGCGGTGGGATCACCTACGAGGATATCGGTGGACTGAGAAACGAGATCCAGCGCGTACGGGAAATGGTTGAGCTCCCGATGAAACATCCCCAGGTGTTCAAAAAGCTGGGTATTGAGCCGCCAAAGGGGCTACTCTTGCATGGGCCACCAGGGACCGGAAAGACACTCCTTGCAAAGGCCGTTGCCAACGAGACTTCGGCGAGTTTCTTCTCGATTGCCGGGCCGGAAATCATCTCGAAATACTACGGTGAGTCCGAACAGCAACTGCGGGAAGTCTTTGAGGAAGCAACTGAGGAATCTCCATCAATTGTCTTTATTGACGAACTTGACTCGATTGCGCCAAAGCGAGAGGATGTCACTGGTGAGGTTGAACGCCGTGTCGTCGCACAGTTACTGACAATGATGGATGGACTTGAGTCACGCGAACAGGTTGTTGTCATCGCAGCAACCAACCGCGTTGACTCGGTTGATCCAGCCCTGCGACGCCCCGGCCGATTTGATCGCGAACTGGAGATTGGCGTGCCCGATGAGAACGGTCGCAAGGAGATTCTCCAGATCCACACCCGAGGCATGCCACTATCGGATGACGTTGATCTCTCGTATCTGGCAGACGAGACACACGGGTTTGTCGGAGCCGATATTGAGTCGCTGACCAAGGAGGCAGCGATGAAGGCTCTGCGGCGCTATTTGCCGGAGATTGACCTCGATGAGGAGGATATCCCGCCGAGTCTCATCGACCGGATGATCGTCAAGCGGGAAGATTTCCAGGGGGCATTAAACGAGGTTGAGCCCTCGGCAATGCGAGAGGTCCTCGTCGAATTACCGAAGATCACCTGGGATGATGTTGGCGGACTCAATGATGCCAAGCGGAATGTAAAAGAATCAATTGAGTGGCCGATGAGCGATCCGGAGCGGTTCGACCGGATGGGTGTCGAGCCACCAAAGGGTGTCCTGTTGTACGGGCCCCCAGGAACAGGAAAGACACTGATGGCAAAGGCCGTTGCCAACGAGACAAACGCGAATTTCATTTCCGTTCGAGGCCCACAGTTGCTCTCAAAGTGGGTTGGGGAATCCGAGAAAGCGATCCGACAGACCTTCCGGAAGGCCAAGCAGGTTGCCCCCACGGTGATTTTCTTTGACGAGCTTGACTCACTAGCTCCGAGTCGGTCACAGGAAACCGGCTCCAATGTCTCCGAGCGAGTGGTCAATCAACTGTTGACCGAACTTGATGGCCTTGAGAAAATGGAGGAGGTCATGGTCATCGGAGCAACAAACCGTCCGGATATGATCGATCCAGCCTTAATCCGGTCAGGGCGGTTTGATCGCTTGGTAATGGTCGGACAGCCGGATACCGACGGTCGAGAGCAGATCCTGCGGATCCATACCGAGGAGATGCCTATCGCCGCAGACGTGAGCCTCCGAGAGTTGGCTGAACGAACGGACGGATACGTTGGATCCGATCTTGAAACGATTGCACGGGAAGCGGCCATTGAGGCATTGCGTGATGACCCGGACGCGGATGCAGTCTCCATGCGTCATTTCCGAACGGCAATGGAGTCAGTACGGCCGACAATCACCGATGAACTCCTTGAGTACTACGACAATATCGAGGATGAATTCCGCGGCGGGAACGCCGGAGCAAGTGGTCGTCGCCCCGAAAGCCGACTCGGATTCCAGTAATCACATAGTTGGCTGAAACACGCTCAAATAATTCAATAAACTTTTTGCGTCGATCTAACCGATTATTCACTGTCCAAAATCTTGAATAAAACGTCGTAAATCGAGCGAACGCTCTGGGGGTTATATGATCCTGCCACGCATAGGAATGAGTGAGACGTGGTCCCCATGACGAATACGTCTGTTCACACCGAATCACCCTCCGAAGAAAGCCAAACGCCAGTAGCACAGATCCGCCAGCGCCTCGGCCGTCCGGTCCGGTTTGTTGGGTTCTGGCTATCAGTAACCCTGCCGTTTCTATACCTGCCACTGCTTGCAGCCGGGTTGAACACAGTCTCGCAGACAATAACCTTCCTGGCATTGCTTGGGATCAACCTGATTGCATTAGCCGTTGGACACTCCTATCGTCCGCATTAATCCCCTCCCACAGCATTATCCGTGGAGTTTCGTCTCGGTACTGGCGTAAGCACCGATTACTCGGACAGCAACGGGAACTGGTCACGAATAAGCCGTCGTTTAATCAACGCAAACCCGACAAAGATGAGCAGGAATCCACCGCCAGTAAGCCAGTCGATTGTCTCAGCTAACAGAAACCAGCCAAGCAGTGCTGCAAAAATCGGCACCGCGTAGGAAACGAGGTTAATCTCGATCGGGCCAAGTCGTTCAAGCAGTGTAAAGTAGATCAGAAAGCCAATCGCACTGGCAACAAGGGCAAGATACCCAATCGCAAGCAGCGCCTCAGCGGCCCACACAACGGTTGTGATAGACTCATCAAGCAACAGGCCACTCCAGAGGTGCATACACACCGCCCCTCCGATCATCGCCCAGGCTTCCATGACCTCTGTTGAAAGCCCGGCATCAAGTCGCTTTGTGACAACGCTGCCAAAGGCAAACGCTGCGGTGGCAGCGAAAATGAGGCCAACGCCAACCGATGTCGGCGCTAGAAGGTTTGTTGGATCCGGACGGGCAATCAAGATAACCCCACAAAGTCCAGCAAAAATACCACCAAGGCCGGCAATGGTAAGTCGCTCATTCGGGAGGATCAGGCGGGCAATACCGGTTGTCAACACCGGCGATAAGGAGACAATCACAGCTGCCGCGGCACTTGTTGTATGCTGTTCGCCAATAAACAGCAGCGCGTGATAGGCGCCGATCATAAAGAGGGCCCCAACGCCGACTGTCGCCCACTGACGACGACCATGAGGAAGCGGATCCTCAAGGACATACCATGCATACCCAAGCATGACCACACCAGCGATATCAAATCGAAGGGCCGCAAACAACACTGGTGGGAAGTATGCAAGCCCGGCTTTAATCGCAACAAAGGACGTCCCCCAGATGGCTGCAAGCAAGAGAAACAACAACGCATCACGATGACTTGACACGACGGAGACGTGTCCGAGGGAATGCTCAAACGTTTCGATCCGGTGGGACAAGCAGCAGACCATTTATATTAGTACCACACAAACGGCGCATATGGCCGCTCATGGCCGGCCATCCCTCCGGGATCTGTTCGATGAAGCACCAACCCCACATATCGCCCACCCGCCACAGACACATCATCGAGATTTCTATGTGGCAACAGACGGGTCATTCCGTGACTCGGGTGGTGGGTTAGGGGCCGTCATCGAGACGTACGACGGACGACGGGTTGCGCGACTCTCGATGCCGGATCAGACACCCGATAATAATGTTGCCGAGTATCGGGCCTTACACCTTGGATTAGATGTCCTTGCAGCACGATCGCCACCGGATGCACGCGTCGGTATCCTGGTCGATCATGACGAGTTAGCCGCCAACATCAATATTTCAGTGCTCGCCCGACGGATGTCAAGGGCCGACCCGCCACAAGAGTGCTCAATTCCAGAGACAACAAAGTATCACTGGCGAGGTATTATTGCTCGCCTGGCCGGGTTCGGTGCAGTACGGGCTGCACGGGTCGATAGTGATCGTAACCCAGCCCATCCACTTGCAAATGCGCCGGAACAGTACGCACATGTCAATGATGGCCCCGAACAGTGTCCACTTCCATGGGCAACTCGTTCGGATACTCCGGCCGGCGTACCACCACCATCGCGAGCCACTGAACGAACACCACAGGCGAGCGATTGAGATCCGATTGACACGATCGAGTGTCGGTGGCAGATACTAATGGCTCAACGATACAGAGAGCACACGACAAGACAGTGATTAGTCATCTTGGGCTGGAACCGACTGGCGTGAGGAGTCCGGCTGGGGCGTTGAGTGTGGATCAAACAGTTCGAGTGCGGTATGAATAGTCGTCCAGTCGTCGTGTTCGGCTGCCTCACGAAGACTATCTGTCGGCGTTGCAAGAAGTTTGTTAACGAGGGCGTCGGCCATTGACTCGATAATCTCACGTTGTGCGTCAGAAAGGTCACCGTTGGCCTCAAGTTTTGAAAATGCCCGCTCAAGCTCCTGTCGCTTGATGCCTTCAGCCCCCTCATACATTGCGGCGATAACGTCGTCAGCTCGCTTGCGTTTATACCGGGCTAAGAGGTGATCAAGCTCCGCATCGATCAGTGAACGGACTTCATTGGCAGCTGCCTGTCGGGTTTGATGAGTCCGGTCGGCGATGGCTTCGAGATCATCGAGATCGTACACAGACAGTTCCGGCCAGTCAGTGACTGCCGGGGCAACGTCACGGGGCTGAGCGAGGTCAAGCACCACCAGATCGGAGCGAACACCCTCAAATGTTGAGGGGGTTAAGACCGGCTGGTCACTGCCGGTAGCCGAAACAACAACATCAATCTGTGGCAGTTGCTCCGGGACACGGTCCAAAGCGGTCGTTTGGATCGTGGCTGAGATATCCGACTGAAGCAATGACGCTACCTGCTCGGCCCGGTCGATGGTCCGGTTTGCGATCATAAGCTCATCAACCCCATAGTCGGCAAACGAACGGGCTGCGAGGGCGCCCATCTCGCCGGCACCGACGACCAAAGCTCGCGCCGACCCAAGGGTGAGTTCTTCGGCAGCAAGTTCGACGGCTGCGGTCCCAACCGACGTATGACCGTCGTTGATTGCGGTGTCAGCTCGGGCCTGGGTAC
>JBEQBL010000076.1:0-7886 GCA_041639835.1 Salinarchaeum sp. | reverse complement strand
GCCGTCGAGATTGGTCAGTGTGACACCATACTTGTCCGCGAACCCCTCGATGACCCCGCGAATGAATTGGGTTCGCTCCTCGGTGAGCACACCACGTCGATACTTGGTGGTGAGTATCAGATGATAATGGAGTGAATACACCGAGTGCGCTCCCGTGTCGAGGTCGTACTCCATTGGGTTCAGTCAATGTTTGTAGAGCCTAGTGGAAAGAAGTTACGACTGCGTGGACCTGTGGGTCGGGAATGGAACAATGTATGGAAGACGATGACGGGGTTGACGAATCGCTGCGCGATTCGTTCGCACACCAGAATCTTTGATTCTGGGGACGCTGTATCCCCTCCCTACTGCGCTCCTTGTCCGCTGGCGCGGACTGCGGTACTCCTTGAGGGAGGGGGCTTAGCGCCTGCTATCAGCTAATTTTCAGCAGCACTTGGGAGTATGTGATTACGTTCGATAGGACTGGTGAGGACGTACTGTGTGATACTCCAGCTGGGCAACTGCTGCCCGGTGTTACTACCGTTATAGAACGTGCGAGGCGAAAACCCATCCCTTCACAGTAGTTGCTGAATCGATTGATAGGGGTCCTCGCCGGAATTCAAAAACAACTCAAAGTCCTGTGCACCCGGTACACGGCTTTTAGATCCAGTGATCATTTCGTCGGGCCGTGTCAAAAGTCCCACGCCAGCAACTACTATTCAGGGGTGGGAGGAGGTCAATTTGATTCAGCCCACCCCCTGTCTGTCTCTCGCCGTGTCGCAGTGAGTGACGACGAGCAGCATTGAGACAACTAGGTCTGACGACCGCTTGCCATATCCTGTTTGTCGGTCGCGGACTAAACGCCAGCAGAGCGGGCCCCCCTCGGAAGGTGATGGAAAGTTGGCGTGATTCTCTGTCGCCATATAGGCAGCAGGGTTCGCCCCCTCTATCCTGCTCTCAGAGAGGTGTTTCCGCCCGATGTTGACCGTTCCAACCACATCACGGTCACACCCGTAGCCACAATTCTGGCAGTGGAAGTGCTCACCGTGACGGCATTCCTCATGATCGTTGGGCACGTTCACAGTCTGGCCATGTTCACCCCACCGGGGACAGTATCGACTCGCCCCCACGGATTCTCGGTTGTGAACTCCATCCTAAGCAAACCAGCTTTGTACTCGACGTAATCAAGCACCTCCCCGCGTACCCCCGAACTGACGTATCCTGAGTAACGGATGCTTACCACCCAGCATGGTGTTTGAATGACTGCTTAGACATCATGTAGCCGGTGCCTGTGCTGCGGTCTGCGTGTGCATACAAAACCGGGTGGGGGAGATACAGTCTGGTAGACGCGACACCCCCTCGCGTCGTGATATTTGAATGGATCGACGTAGATTCCTACTCGGAGCCGGCGGGGCTGCTATCAGCGGCAGTGCCGTACTCGGTTCCGGCGCGTTTACACGAGTTGAATCGCAACGGGCGGTGACCATCCAGGTGGCCGAGGACCCGAATGCCTATCTGGGGATGCAGGGCTGTCCGGACTCCCCGAATCAGAGCTATACTGGTATTGACGATCAGGGGCATCTGTTCGTCGATATGTCGCCGTCGAATTCGACCGATGCGGATGGAGTTGGAATTAACTCCGATTCCTACTCCTACTTCGATAACGTCTTCGAGGTCTGTAACAACGGCACACAGGACGCCGTCCTCTGGATCCAGATTGCGGTTAATCCGGATCTGCCGCCGTTGCCAGATGAGTTTGCCGATGACGGTCCACGTGTGCAGTTTTACACCGACCGCACAAACACCGATGAACTCACCCGGATTAGCGCCGTTGACCAGACGACGGCGGTCGAGAACGGCTACTTCATCACCCTTCCAGTTGGCGAGTGTGTCTGCGTTGGCATCCGCACGCTGACGATGGGGCTCTCGAATGGTGATCAGCTGGTTGACGGCGATGAGGTGACTGTTCACGCAGATGCCGATCTCGTTCCAGACAATTAAGATACCTAAGCTAACAACACAATGGATCGACGTAAATTCCTACTCGGAGCTGGGGGGGCTGCCGTTGGTGGCAGCGCCCTGCTTGGCTCCGGCGCGTTTACACGAGTTGAATCGCAACGAGCAGTCACAATCGAAGTCGCCGAGGACCCGGATGCCTACTTGGGGATGCAGGGCTGTCCGGACTCCCCAAATCAAAGCTATACGAATATCGACGACCAGGGCCACCTAGAAGTCGATATGTCGCAGTCGAATCCAACTGATGCCGACGGTCAAGGCATCAATTCGGATTCGTACTCATACTTTGATGATGTCTTCCAGATCTGTAACAACGGCAAGCAAGCCGCCTGCATCTATATTGAAGATAGCGATAGTTGGCCAACCTACGATCCGGAGGGTGAAGATCCACAACGCCGGGTTGAATTTTACACCGGCAGCAGCATGGGGGCGACAAACCTCAATGACCTTGCCGATCAAAGCGTGATTGGCGAGGGCAATTCGACGCTGCTTCCGGTTGGCGAGTGTCTCTGTGTTGGGATTGCAACTGTCTCGAAGGACCTCTCAAATGGTGACCTCTTGCTTGACGCGCTTGATAATGAAGTCACCATTGTCGCCGATGCGGATGCGGAGTGTAACAGTGATGTGGCCTGTGCTGACCTCGCAGCGCGTTACAACTGTACTGTGGGAGGAGATGGTGAGGATACCGCCACGCGGATTGATGTTAATAATCCGGGCACCGATGCAACCGATTACGGATGGGCTGTCTTAGGTGAGCCTAATGTCTACCGTGATGGTGTGCGTAATGTGCCCGCATTAGGCGGAGATACCTTCACAACGGACGCCAGTGCTCCGGAGGATGGGATTGTCTGGTATGAGGGCGATCCGGACTGTGCTGAGGAGTTTGGGCTTCAAACCTACGCCGAGTTCCGCGATGCACGTGGTACTGATGATCCGCTGATTACGTACATTGAGAATGAAACCGCTGGGATTCCAGACGGTGCCTATGTGGCCGAAATCGGCGGGTTCCCAGTTACTGATGAGAATCGCGTGATCTGCGAGAACTAATCCACACCCCTACCCATTCAGTCAGGACTCGTATATATGCAACGACGACAGTTCATTACCGGTGTTGGAAGCGTGGCCGTCGGTGGAGCCACACTCGTGGCAAGCGGTGCCTACACCCGTGTCGATGCCCACCGACGCGTTGACATCGAAGTTGAAGATGATACAGAGGCTTTTGTTGGTCTGACCGAGTGTCCTGACTCACCAAACAGTGCTTACACGGAAGTCCATGACGATCAGTTAACACTCCTATTAAACGGTGACAGCGTTATCGATCCGGACAGTCGTGGTGTAAACTCCGATTCACGATCGTATTTTGCTCGTAGCTTTCAGGTTTGTAATAACGAGACCGAAGCTCTGTGTGTCTGGATTCGTGATGACCCAGACTGGCCGATCTACGCGGACACCGGCGAACGGCGGGTTGATTTCTACCTTGGAGACGATCCTGATCGATCACTGGTAGGCAAGGACAACGCTGTTTTCCTGCCTGTGGGAGATTGTCGCTGTCTCGGTGTGAAAACTGTCACCTTTGGCTTGGCAGCTGGAGATCAGTTGCTCGCAGCGTTGGACAATGAAGTCTGGATTGACAAAGACTCCGAGGTTGACTGTCCGGAGGCCTGACCCATCGTCGGGTCTGTGCCTTCTCGACTTTTTATCTACAGTAGCTGTCTGATAGTAACCAGCCAGCCAATAATCGCAGCCATTGCCACGTACAGCCCGGTAAGCAGCCATTGACACTCCACCGGATTTAGGACTGCTAGTCCCAGTACCCCAAGTCCAAGGGCTCCTGTTCCACCCAGAGCAACTGTTAGCGATACTGGATCACCATCCTGCTCTGTGAGTCGATCGATCACCGGATTATCTGTATCGGACAGTGAGACAATCTTCCGATCGTCGTCATACTTGACAATGTTGTGATCGTCAAGCTTCGGCAGATGCGTCTGATGGAGCGATACATATACACTTTGTTGATGATCTGTTGATGCCTCTTTGTCAGCTTCTCGATAAGCAACCTGCTCGGCTAGATCTCGTAATGCGAACTGGTCCGCATCGGCTTCTAACAGGACTGCCAGAACTGCTCGTCGTCGCTCGTTACTCAAAATTGCACAGACCTCTGCATCCGGTAGCTCTGTTGTCTCTCGTGTTGTGTCGATGTGTCTTCCCATCCCCTTGGGCCCCTATGGCATGTTTAGTGCCCCGTTATATTAATTAAATTATATATTTCAATGATATATGCATTTGAAAGGAACCTCATCAGCCCCCCACCGGTCCCACTGTTGGCCGTTAGTATGAGCCATTAAACACCGTTTGGCCACACTCCGTACACTCCGTCGACACCGTCGTCAATGACTCCGAACAACAGGATTTGACGACATCCGTTGCTTCGGTCAATTCCCCGCCACAGGCCGGACACGTTTCAAGAAAAACACGCGTACGAACAAGCAACTCAGCCCGCTCACGGCCAGATAAGGCCTCCCAGTCGGCAATCCATTCATCGAGCGTTGGCTCAACAGCTAAATCGGAAAGAAACGCTGCTTCGGACACCCACCGTCCGATTGTCTCCCCTTCGTACTGTGCGACAAACTGGCTGCTTTGTTGTTGTAACGTCAGCTGTGATGGATCAACATCAAGTTGTGCCGCCAGCCGTTCCCGTGCGACTGCTGGATCGCGTACGCGTTCGATCCGTCGCCACCATGTGTCCTGAAACTGTGGAGTCAATTCTAGCTCTGCGTCCGCCGCTGGTGTGACAACCGCTGTATCAATCAGCAACTGCCCGATGTCGGAAAGCTCATATTCATGTTCTCCGAGCTGTTCGTGCTCGGCCCGTGGCTGTTTCCCAAACCATCGCAGTACCCGGTCCGGAAAATATGTCTGTGTGAGTTCGGGGGTGCCTGGGATGAGATACCCACGAAAGTAGATTGCTCCAAGGCTCAGCAGTACGACACCCACCCCTACCGGGATCGAAATCAGTGCTGTAGCGATCCCAAGTCCGATACCGATTGCCGTGTTGACAACCGTACATGGATAACAGCGATTTTCGCCCGTATTCTGGCTGTTGTAGTCGACTAATAAGCTCTGCCATGCTGTCATCGATGGTATCGATAGTCTTGGGTATGCGGTCCCTGTATCCCCTTCCGGTTGCCTGCTGGCTCCCTCTGGGTTGTCTAATCGGTCGTTACCGATGCCCGTCTTTGGCCCGTGCCACCCGCTATTCGGCGATGATGCGGTAGTGTTGGATCCGTGCTATGCTCATGCGTGTCTACCGGACGTGATATTCATCCCCATGTAACAGTTCCTGTTAATCGATGCTTTAGCGACCATACGTGGTACTCGCAGTTTGCGTAGGGTGTGCTTACACAAACTGTAGGGGCATATTAGCATGATCTGTGGCCCCCTCTGGTGGGGTATTCACTGCCTATGACCCGTAACCCACTCCATGTGCTCACGTCTGTGGGGACAGTGCTGTTTCTGCTAGTCGTCGGTACACTCCTGCTTGGCTATGTCCTTGGCCAGCCGCTGCTGTTGGCATACATTGAGACGGGGAGTATGGAACCAACAATTCAGCCTGGTGATGGAGTCGTTGTTGTCCCGCCGGAAGTCGCCGGTCCGGTGGTAACTGGCGATGTCATCATGTTTGATGCTGAGTATACCGATGGAGGCGGCCTTGTTACCCACCGGGTCATCGACGAGACAACACAGGGCTATATCACCAAAGGCGATGCCAATCTCGTTACCGATCAAGACTCCGGCGAACCGCCGATTACCGAAGGGCAAATCAAAGGTGTTGTGCTGCAGGTTGATGCATCGGTCATTACAATTCCCCACTTAGGAACCGCCGCCGAGACCGTCCAGACGGTTGGAGGTGCACTTCAACAGCAGCTCTCGCGTCTGTTTGGAACCGATCTTTTCCGTGGCATGCAGGGCCAGGCCGTAATTATGTTCGCCATTGGTGGCCTTGCCATTCTACTCGGGCTCCGCGCTGAGCCCGGGGCGTATGATCGTCAGCGGTCCCGGAGTCGATCGCGATCGGAAACAATCCCTGCAACGCTTATTATGCTTAGCTTTGCTGTCATCTTCGTCAGTGCCGCCACCTTTGGGATGCTACTTCCTGCGGGGACCACAACCTATGAAGTTGTCAGCTCCGAGTCCGATGCTGGACCTGGGCATGCCGTGCCCGCTGGTGGTAGTGATCGAATTGACTTTCCGGTCGCCAATCAGGGACTGTTCCCTACGCAGATTTATCTTGAACCCGCAAGTGAGGGCATTCAAGTTGAGAATGGTCAGCATCAGTTAGGCTATGGCGAAATGGCCAATGCCACGGTTATTCGATCTGCGCCACCCGAAACAGGGCTGTACTACCGGTCTGTCGTTGAGTATCGGTATTACGCCTTACTTCCAGAGCCGGTCATCGACTGGCTGTATCACCGTCACCCATGGCTTCCGCTTTTGATGATTAACGCACTGATTGCGGCCGTTGGCTTCGCCCTCGGTCGCGTTCTTTTAGGCACCCGAACCGCCGTCCGTATCAGATCACGAACACGCTCTCGCGAGTCGCGAAACAAACGCTAATCACCCATGATATATCCACCCATTTCCAGCACGCAATGACCCCCGATCCCGACCCAGATCAGGAGCCGTCTCAGTCATCAACCAACTCGGATCACGATTCACAATTCACCAGTATCCCAGAACTGACCGCCACGGAGGCCGCTGATGATGCTGATCTCACCCTTCGCCTTCGGTTGCTTGCAGATCAGTATGCCTCTGTTGTTCTTATTGGGCTGATTTTGTTGACCTTCATCGCTGGCGGTTTTGCGTATACAACCGTTACCGCCAGTCCACCTGAACCCGAGACTGTTGTCGTGGCCAACTGGAGTGAGCAGGGTTCGTTTACCCATGGTGCGGTTGTCCAGAATGAGAATCCGCTATTTGACACCGGTAACCGTCTCTCGGATCGCCCCGGTTATTATCAACAGGTAACCCCGGCTATTGACGGTATGTACGCCTACTCGTATACGGCCCCCAGCGGTGATGTCCGAGTTGATATTGAAACAACGCTGATCAAACAATCAGTCACGACGGATGGCAATGTGCTGTGGCGTGATGACACCGCTCTTGACCAGCGTCGCGTCGCCGGTATCTCACCCGGTGAACGAGTTACCACCGACTTTGAAATCAATGTTGCCGAATCGGTTGCCCGAATTGACGCCATTGAGGAAGGACTCGGTGCAACCCGTGGTGAGACTGAACTGTTTGTCCGGACCTCCGTTACAACTGTTGGCACCGTTGCCAACGAATCTGTGCGAACGAGCCACACCAACCAACTAACGATCGAGCCAGAGGGAGGCTTCTATACTGTCAGTTCTGATGGTCGATACGAACAGTCCCATCCCATCCGTGCTGAGCAATCACCGGACCAGGAAGTGGCCGACGCTGCCTTGTCTCCTTGGTTGCTTCTGACACTGCTTGCGCTGACCGGCAGTATTGGCTTTGGAATTATGCACCTCCGTGGCCATACCTCACTTTCACCATTTCAACGCCGCCGGTATGAACGCCAGCAAACGCGTCGTGAGTTCGATGACTGGATTACCACCGGTGAACTGCCTGACTCCGTCGATGATCCCGAAGTGACCGTCGGATCACTTGAAGGAATTATTGACGTGGCTATTGACTCCGATGCGCGTGTCATTGAGGATGCCGAGCAAGGCGCATACTATGTTGTAGGTGAGAATGTCGTCTACGTGTTCCGCCCGGCGCCACTCTCGATGGCCGACGGCGAGTGACCGCTTCCGTCGGTCACGACCGAACCCTCCTTTTGCCTAAGAAGCAGCGCACCTTCCTTACTATTG
>JBEQBL010000075.1:0-7910 GCA_041639835.1 Salinarchaeum sp. | reverse complement strand
CAGTCCGTGACCCCCACACGGATTCTCACCGTGCCGGGGGGTCGGTGGCACTGCACACCTGAAACTCCCAACCCAGCGGTGCGGTGCCGTGGGATTCCTCCGCGTGACGCGGAGGAGGATGTCAACCAGTGCCTTCGTAACCTGGAAGCCTGTCCGGCTTCTGTCCCTTCGACTTGATTACTCCCGAACAGTCATTACCGGCACGTCGCTTGACCGGACAACCTTCTCAGCGACGCTGCCGATAACAAGCCGGTCTGCTCCCGACCGACCATGCGTACCCATAACAATCAGGTCAATATCATTATCTGTTGCATATGTTGTGATCACGTTGTCCGGCTCTCCGTATTCGATCGCTTCAACGACATCAGTATCCCTCTTCGTGGCCATCTCACTGACTGCTGTTGTGGCTTCTTCAGCCTCTTTTTGCTGTCGCTCCGAGAGTTCGTTATGTTCGGATCCTGCTGATCGCATGCCTGCCGCATACCGCCCAAGTGGGATCGGTTCAACAGCATACAGCGCGTGTACAGTTGCTTCCTGTTCCGCTGCCAGTTCAAGACCGGTTGTAATCGCTTCTTCGGCCGATTCACTTCCGTCGGTTGGGATAAGAATTTGATCAAACATGGGTTATGTGGAGTTGTCTGTGATCGTCTGGTTGTCTATCCCAGTATACAAAACAAGGCCACTGACAGAAAGCTATCGGAGGTTCGGTAGCCTCCAACTCGCTGATGTTCTTGAGACAATTGCTCGGAAGATCTGGCGAGTATGTAATGAGTTTTGATCGATCGCTACTACCGACAGCCGTCGCGCTTTTTGTTCACTACCTCCGCGTTGTGGTATGTCCGATGTTTTAGTCCTCTCTCGTGGGGTCCATGGAATTCCTGTCGAGAAGTATGCCGCAGCTATTGATGAGCGTCTGTCCGATCGGACAGTCCATCTCGCTCGCACGCCCGCCGAGGAACAACGTCAGATCCCCGATGCTGAGGTTATCACCGGACTCAAACTCCCCGCGGACGCTATCACACAGGCCACTCGACTTGAACTGTTTGCGTGTACCTTCGCCGGCACCGATCATCTTCCCCTTGCTACCTTCCGTGACCATGATGTGACCGTCACAAATGCTTCCGGTGTTCATGGTCCCAACGTCTCGGAGTTTGTGATCGGCTCTATTTTAGCACATGTCCATCAGTTTGCAACCGGCCGCCGCCGCCAACAGCGCCGTGAGTGGCGATCATATCACAAGTCCGAACTTGCTGGTGATACGGTCACCATCGTCGGACTGGGAGCTATCGGGGAGGCGACGGTTACACGTCTTACCGGCTTTGATGTCGAGACCATTGGCGTTCGACACTCGCCAGCAAAGGGCGGTCCAACTGATGAGGTAATTGGATATGACGATGAGTCACTCCAGGCGGCTCTAGCGCGTACCGATCATCTTGTATTGGCATGTCCGCTGACGGAGACGACTCGTGGACTTATCAGTGCACAGGAACTGCAGACCCTTCCCCCAACGGCCTTCGTTGTGAATATTGCCCGCGGTCCGGTTGTCGATACGGACGCATTGGTCGCTGCGTTGCGAAGCAATCTTATCGGTGGTGCCGTACTAGACGTGACCGATCCGGAGCCGCTCCCGGCAGACCATCCCCTGTGGACGTTTGATAATGTCCGTATCACACCACATAATGCTGGGATGACCCCTGAGTATTATAATCGACGGGCAGAGATTCTCTCGGAAAATCTCCAGCGGCATGATCGAGGGGATCCGCTTTGCAACGTCGTCAATTAGCAGAGTGGGCGAGAAGTCCTCATCTTTCAAGAGCGACCGAATAAAAGCGAGTAAGCAGGGGTAGTTTATTCAACCTGCCGTCAGTATTTCCAGCTCTCGGGCGTTACTTACTATGTGTTTATATATTTCTACCTACTATTTCTATTATGGGTCCAACATTCGATATTTACGAGGACACCGCCGGCGAGTACCGATGGCGACTCACCGCTACGAACAACGACATTATCGCCGACAGTGGGGAAGGATACGCAACCCGATCGAATGCTGTTGCCGCCGTTGACCGGATTCGACAAACCGCCCCGGAGGCGGATCGCATCGACTTCGGGCATGCACATTATGTTGTCTACGCGGACCAGGCCAACCAGTATCGTTGGCGGCTTGTCGCTGGTAATGGCCGTATTATCGCCGACAGCGGGCAGGGATATGCGAGTAAGGACGGCGCCAAGCGCGCAGTTGCCCGCATGCAGGAGTATGCTTCCGATGAAGATCGATTCGAACTGTATGAAGACGCCGCCGAGAACTATCGCTGGCGAGTAAAAGCACCGAATGGTCGCATAATCGCTGATAGCGGGCAGGGTTATGCCTCTAAGGACAACCTGACTGTTGCACGAGAGCGGGTCAGCGAGCTTGCTCCGGACGCGGAGCAGCTCCAACGAGAGCACTTTGATATCTACGAGGATGCAGCCGGACAGTATCGTTGGCGGCTTATCGCCGGAAACGGTCAGATCATCGCGGATGGTGGTCAGGGATATACCCGAAAAGACGGCGCCCGCCAGGCTGTAGATCGGATTAAGACCGCCGTTGAGGACCCACCGACCCTTGCCGCCCCGCTTGGGATTGCAGTTATGGATGAGGGGACCCAGCGATTTGAACCGATCATCACGTCCGATCAGCCGCTTCCGGCCGCTGCCACGCGGACCGATCTGGCCACTTCCGAGGCAGATCAAACCCGTCTTGAGGTTCGTGTTCTTCAGGGTGGAGCCGACGATCCGGCTGACAACACTCACTTGACAACAGCCACTCTTACCAGACTTTCTCGACGTCCGAAGGGCGAATTAACGTTTCAGGTTCAGTATCTCGTTGACTCCGATGGCACGCTGTTAGTTACCGTTGAGGATACCGAGACTGGCGAGTCCGCAGAGACGACAACATCAGTTGAACTCTGAGCCGCGATGTGCCGTCGGTATGGCCGCTTGCCTGACCGCTTAGGGGACGTTGATTTCCGGCGGCTCACGCGCGGGAGGCGAGAGGACACCGCCCTTGTCGGCACTACTTGCCATTACCGCGTACCGTTCAAGCACATCGGGAGCATCAAGCGATGGCGGCGTCCAGTCGGCAGCCCGGGCCTGTAGGATGGTGTCATCGACAGCTAACTCAAGCTTGCCGGCCTCGATATCGATCTCAATACGGTCGCCTTCCTCAACTAGAGCAATTGGCCCGCCAGCAGCGGCTTCTGGACTAATATGTCCAATCGCCGCCCCACGGGTTGCCCCTGAGAAGCGTCCGTCTGTGAGCAGTGCAACCTCCTCAGCCAGCCGTGGAGACCCACTGATCTTGGCTGTTGGTTCAAGCATTTCAGGCATCCCCGGTCCCCCCTGGGGTCCCTCATACCGGATCACAATCACATCACCAGGATCAATGTCACCCCCATCGATCGCCTCCAGTGCCGACGCTTGGGAATTGAACACCCGTGCTCGCCCGGTAAACTGGCGCATCTCAGGAGCCACTGCTGCTGCCTTGACCACCGCACCATCCGGAGCCAGGTTTCCTCGAAGCACGGCCAGCCCGCCGCCGTCATGCACCGGATCCGATAGCGGTTGGATTACCTCACCGTTCGGCGTAGCACCCGTAATCCGCTCAGCAATTGTCCGTCCATCAACTGTTGGACAGTCCGTGTTAAGCTGGTCGCGTAACTGGTACATGACCGCTGATACACCGCCATCGTCGCGTAGGTCTTCCATCCGCCATGGGCCGGCCGGACTCATATGCGCGAGATGTGGTGTCTGTGCGGCTAGGGTGTCGAAATCCTCCAATGTCAGGTCAATTCCGGCCTCACGGGCGATCGCCGGCACATGTAACATTGTATTTGTTGACCCACCAAGTGCAAGATCGACGGTCACAGCATTTTCAAAGGCCTCGCGTGTCAGAAATGTCGATGGGCGACGGTCCTTGGCTATCAACTGGAGAATCTGCTGTCCACTGTTGTATGCGATCTTGTGTTTTCGATCATCAAGTGCTCCATAGGTTGCACATCCCTGCCATGAGAGTCCAAGGGCTTCTGTCACACAGGCCATTGTGTTTGCGGTAAACATGCCGGCACACGACCCGGCTCCGGGACAGGCATTGCACTCAAGCTGGTGCAACTGCTCCTTATCAAGATCTCCTTCGCGGTACTTGCTTACCCCCTCAAAGACTGATGCTAGATCGACCTTCTCGCCGTCAACTTCCCCAGCAGCCATGTGTCCGCCGGTCACGACAATCGCTGGAATGTCAAGTCGAGCAACAGCCATCAACATACCGGGGACAATCTTATCGCATGATGCAAGCGCGATTAACCCATCAAACTTATGCGCTGTTGCCATCAGCTCAACAGAATCAGCAATGGTTTCTCGCGATGGGAGGCTCATTCGCATTCCGTCATGTCCCATTGCGATTCCGTCGTCAACGGCAATTGTATCAAACTCAAGCGGCGTTCCCCCGGCGTCACGGACGCCCTCCTTGACCGTCTCAGCAAGGTCATCAAGATGAATGTGTCCTGGCACAATCTCATTCCAGGAGTTGGCGATACCGATCAGTGGGTTATGTATCTCTTCGTCGGAGAGCCCAGCCGCACGGAATAACGAACGGTGTGGTGCCCGATCCGGACCTTCGGTTACCTCCGCACTCCGAAGCGTCCCCGACTCGACCTCTGATGTCGATCCCGGATCCATCGTTATATGCTGCAAGTATCTTGTATCGACCACAAACATCCTTCCGGTTTCGCTATCGCTGCCAGTTGCTGTTGCTCCCCTCTTTGTGCCATGATGGGTGATGCTCTTTCTGCCCCCATGTGACTGCCATGGCGATGTACAGGCGGTCAAGGCAACTACCCCGGGGTCAAGTTCCGGGGTGGGTTCACGGTAGTACCCTCCAAGTCCAGCCCCGAGAAGAGATCACTCTACCTCAGCGGCAAGTGTGATCTGTTCCATAAGTTGCTCTGCATCAATGCCTTCTGGCTCCATACCAGCGATTGTATCTAAAAATGCCGTTTGATAGCTTGCCGGTCCATTATATGTCCCCGCTGTTGCGGCGCGTGTTCCGGCCTGTCCGAAGGCGGCTGTTCCTGCCAGAGCAGCCAACAGTGGATCGTCAACGGCTGCCGCGAAGACTGCTGCCGTCGCCCCGAGCATACACCCTGACCCGACAAACTGACCCATCATTGGATCGCCAACCGTTAGCTTATATGCACGCTTGGCATCGGCGACGATGTCTGTCGCTCCTGAGGCAATCACGACTGTGTCTGTTGCCTGTGCACACGCAACTGCAGTTTCGGCGATATCGGCGTATTCACCAACCGATTCGACACCACGGACGGTTGCATCATCACCCGCGATGGCGCTGATCTCGCCGTAGTTTCCCTTGAGAATCGCAACGTCAAGCTCCGACAGTAACCGATTGGCGACCCGTGAGCGCGTAGGGGTCGCCCCGGCTCCAACTGGGTCAAGCACGATTGGCCGGCCATGCTCGTTTGCGGCCCGCCCAGCAGTCAGCATTGTTGCTTCACCATCCGGTGAGACATCTCCTGTATTGAACAAACAGCCAGCAGCTGTCGCAACCATATCCGCAACATCACGCCGGTTATCCGCCATCACTGGCAGTCCGCCCCAGTGTAGCATGACGTTTGCAACGGCATTGATTGTGACATTGTTTGTAATCGCGTTAATCAGTGGGGTTGTCTCCTCAACGGTTGCAAGTGCTGCTGAAATGTCAAGCTCCGCGAGCGGCTGGTGTGTATCGGTCATTGTGCGGGGCCCTCCACAACTGCTGTTTGGAGCTTGTCTGTCGCTGTTGCTGGATCATCGGCTGCTGTAATCGCAGAAATAACGGCAACCCCATCAGCCCCTGCTGTGACCACTTCCCCCGCATTATCGGGCGTTATACCGCCGATGCCAACCACCGGTACTGTGGTTGCCTCACAGACGGCCTGTAGGCCATCAAGGCCGATTCCGTGATTCTCCGGGTCAACGTCGTTCTTTGATCCGGTCCGATAAACAGCGCCAACTCCAAGATAGTCGGCACCTGCGCTTTCAGCCTCCTGTGCCGCTTCGGGTGTTGTTACTGATCGTCCAATAATCGCTGACTCCCCGAGTTGGTCACGAGCAACAGCTACCGGTAGATCATCGTCCCCAAGATGCACACCGTCTGCATCAATCGCCTGTGCGATATCCACCCGGTTGTTGACAATTAGCGGCACATCAGCTTGTGCTGTCAGGGCTCGCAGTTCCTTGCCTAACTCGTAGCGATGCCGCGCCGAGGTATGCTTCTCGCGCAGTTGCACGATGTTGGCTCCAGCTTCAAGCGCTGCGGTAACGACGGCCTGTGTTGACCGGTCCTTGGACAGGTTAGCCTGTGTGATGAGATACACAGGGCGATCCGGAAATGAGCGCATATGTCTTTGATGCTGACCACCGGGGAATAAACTGTTGTGGTCGCCCGCACATGCCGGTCATACGAGGGAAACTTTTTGTGTCTACTGTATGTTAACAACGCACAGTACAATGTATGACAGCATCTTGGTCCCGACAGATGGATCGGCGGCCATGGACCCTGTTATCGATCATGCTAATCAACTCGCTGCCGAACATGGTGCAACGATCACAGTTTTACACGTAGTCAACACGAGTAGCTTCGGCAGCTTGCCAATGGAAGCTGAGTGGGAGACACTCACTGATGAACTCAAAGATGAGGGCGAGACCGCGCTGACCCAGGCTGCGGAGCGGATCAGTGGCGATGCTGAGACCATGCTCAAAGAGGGGACTCCGTATGAGATTATTACTGAACAGGCCGAAACCGGCGAGTACGATGTGATTGTGATGGGCACGAGTGGACGCGGCGGCTTTGATCGTGTTGTGCTTGGTAGTGTTGCCGAGCGTGTTGTTCGTCACTCCCCGATACCGGTCTTGACAATTCGAATCGGTGACCTCTCAGCGGAATAACGTGGCAATTTTTTCGCTCTGTCGGATCTGAGGAAACAAATGCCCATCTTTTCTCCGGTAGCCCGGACTCACGTGCCCACTCTTCCTCGGGCGTAAGGGTTTTTTTGCTTCATTGTAATCCAGTATTAGAAATGGTAGCTAATCGCACGGCAGACAAGAACCGGTGGTTAATCGCAGTATCGGCCATTCTCATCCACCTTTCAATTGGATCGATTTACGCCTACAGCGTGTATCAAACCCCGCTACAGGCGCTCCATGGCTGGTCAAACTCCCAAGTCACATTGGCCTTCAGTACCGGCTTGTTCGTCCTTGGACTGACAGCGGCGAGCATGGGCTGGTTTGTGGAAAAACACGGTCCGCGGCGATCCGGACTACTGGCGGCTGTTGTCTTCGGGCTCGGTATTCTCGGTGCCGGATTCAGCGTACAAATTGGTAATCTCCCGTTGTTTATCGCCACCTTCGGTGTACTTGGTGGCGTTGGACTTGGGATTGGGTACATCGCTCCTGTCTCAACACTTGTTGCCTGGTTCCCTGATAAGCGAGGTCTGGCAACGGGGATGGCTGTGATGGGCTTTGGCGGAGGCGCCCTTATTACCGGACCGGCTGCACAGTATCTGATGACAAACCTCTCCGCTCCTTCCCAACCCAGTTATGTCGAGACGATCACTGTCGATGGCTCTCAACTGGACGTCCTTGCCTCAATTGCCTCGGTCTCCCAGACCTTCTATATTCTCGGGATTGGCTATTTTGTGGCTATCACCCTTGGATCGTTATACCTTGCAAAGCCCCCGAGTGACTGGCGTCCCGAGAACATGGACGGCGACCTTGACGATGAGACACAGGAAGTGGCTGCCGGTGCGACATCCAAAGACCTTGCCCAGCTTACCGGCCGTGAGGCGTTGCGAACGCCTCGCTTCTACCTGTTGTGGATT
>JBEQBL010000074.1:0-7917 GCA_041639835.1 Salinarchaeum sp. | reverse complement strand
ACGGGTTGTCGGCTTCAACCCCGGGGCATTCGCCTTGACCGCCTGTAAAGTTGGGTCAGCCAACAAGATTGGTGATACCAATACTCTCTAAGAGGATCCAGACAACAAATCCGCCGTAGAAGACGAGCATGCCGTAAGCCTCGACGTCGGTGATTTCGAAGTCGGTTCGAGCGGCCGTAAGGACAAAAATTGTCGCCACGACAAGCACGGCCATCATGACGATCGTTGCATTGAGATCAACCGCGACGGCACCGCCAAGGAAGATACCAACCGGCAGGACCACAAGAAGATCGAAGATATTACTCCCAAAAACATTCGCGAGGCTAACAGCATCCTGATTATTGCGGGCGGCTTTGAGACTGATAAAGGCATCCGGGAGGCTCGTCCCGGCCGCGATGATAATAACTCCCCAGAGGAACGCGGAGGTGTCAAAGTACGCGCCCAGCTCAAGTGTGGCATAGATGAGCCCTTCAACACCGAGGAAAATGAGCACCAGTCCAGCAGCCAAGCGTCCCCATTGCGAAAGGACATTCATTGCTGGTGGCGACGCAGCGTCATACTCGATTGTCTCCAGATACTGTAACAAGACATACAATATATACAATGCGAGTAAGGCAGCAGCCAATCCGGGGGTCAACCGGCCGCTAAGCGCTGTGGACCCGGTGGGATAATAAATAACAGCCAGCGAGAAGACAACAAGCAGCGCCAGGAGTGACACCAGGTAAAACTGCGCGTCCTTGTAGACAAGCATTGGCGATGCCTCAAGTGGCGATGACTGCACAAGAGCAACCACTCCCGGGATGACGAGAATGTTAAACAGTGCTGAGCCAACCACGGTTGCAATCCCAAGTTCGAAGGCGCCGTGTCGAAGCGTCGAAAGGACCACACTGGCCAGTTCCGGGAAGCTTGACCCGGCGGCAGCAATGATAGCCCCCTGGACAATCGCTGGCAGCCCATAATAGGCCGCCAGACGGTCACTGGCCTCTTCAAGCCAATCACTACCAATCCAGATAAGCGCCGTCCCAACGGCCGTGATACCAAGCAGCCATGCGAGAATGAGCATTGTGGAGGGGTCTAAAGGAACTGATCAGCGGTGGGCGTAGTAGGCAATGTATTCGGGAGTTGCGCGATCGATGCGGGCAAAGCCAACGCGTTCGAACTGAATCATATCATCGACGGCCACATCAGTGAGGGTAGGTTCTGCCTGCCCGGTGATGTCACCGTCGGGAGTTCGAAGGGTCAGCGGGATCGATTCCGCAGCAGGCACCCAGTGGATAACCGGGACTGAGCCCTCGCGGACAATATCAATGGTATCATCGGTCCCGACAAAGCCATCATCCTCGTGACGAACCGGACCAAGTCCCTTGAGCCAGACACGATCACCGACAGCCGGCATGTCATCCGGTTCGATAAGGACAGCATCACCCACCGGGATCGTGCGTGTGCCACGGTCAAACTCCGGATGGACCGGTGGGTCGCCAACATCAGCGGTGCCCTCAACTGGCACCCGAGTGCCATCACGGACCAGGAAGTATCGGTCGGCGTCGGCATCGATCAGTTCGCGGTTGTTCGTGTAGATTGCACTCATTGAGAGTTCAACATTCGATGTCGAGGTCCCCAATTCAATCATCGCATCGACAATCGCTTCGCCGCGAATACCACGACGGCGAAGACTAGCAAGGGTTGGCGCTCGAGGGTCATCCCAGCCGTCTAGGGTTCCCTCATCGATCAACGCTCCAATTGAGGAAGTGGAGATCGGCACATCATACGCATCAAGCTCAACGTGGCCCCAATGAACAACTTCCGGGTACGACCAGTCAAAGTAGTCATAGAGGAACTGCTGGCGTTTGGCCGAGTCCTGAAGATCAATCCCCCGGATGATATGTGTGATCCCAAGTTCATGATCATCAACACCGGACTGGAAGTCTAACATTGGCCAACATCGATAATCACGGGCGGGTTCACGTGGATGAGGCGTATCGATCATCCGAAAGGCAACCCAATCACGAAGTGCCGGATTCTTGTGCTGAATGTCTGTGCGCACGCGCAGAACCATCTCGCCGGCAGAATACTCCCCTTCAATCATCGCCTCAAACTCCTCACGAACGGTGGCAGTGTCCTTATCACGATGAGGGCAGGCGGTCCCGTTGTTTTTCAACTCCGAAAAGGTCTCAGCGTCACAGGAGCAGGTGTAGGCACCGCCACGCTCGATGAGATCGCGAGCGCGGGCATAGTACAGCTCTAGGCGATCACTAGCACGGTAGACAGCATCCGGATCAAAGCCAAGGTAGGCGACATCATCAAGAATGGCATCATACGCCGCAAGGTCCGGCCGTTTGGTTTCCGGGTCGGTGTCATCAAACCGGATACAGAACCACCCATCATAGCGCTGTTTATACGTGCCAATAACAGCCGGCATCCGGGCATGCCCGAGATGCCAGGGGCCATTTGGATTTGGCGCACACCGCATACGAATTTCATCATGCGCATCGGCGTGGGGAAGTGACGGCAACGGATGCTCGGGCTCGTCGTCCTCGGATTCAAGTTCCGCAAGGGCCTCCGGTGCTAGTTCTTTGAGTCGAGTACGCTGTTGATCAGGAGCCTGTTCATTGACATCAGCAATAATGGGACTGGCCAGTTCCGGAATTGCATCACCGTGCTCGCGAAACTCCGGATGATCACTCATCAGCGGACCCATAATGGCCCCCAGATCGGCCTCGCCGTCATGTTTGATAGCGTTAATCAGTGCATGCTGCTCAACCGCCTGCTGTATTCGGTCCCGAAGATCCGCGTCCATTACGGGTCGTTACGACTGGTTGGGTGAAAATATTCCCGATGGTGATCGCGGCTATTTTGCCCATCCTCTTGTAAAACAGAGATGATGCTTATCGGCGTTACAGATACACACTGCGTGCAATCACCATCACTGACCGAGCATCTGGCCGACCGGGTTCGGGCAGCAGAGGTAGTCGTCCATGCCGGTGATTTTACGACACAACAAAGTCTTGCGACATTCCAACAGCAGGCTGACCAGCTTGTTGCTGTCTATGGGAACGCCGATAAGCCAGCCGTCCGGTCACAACTTCCGGAAACCGAGGTAACAACAGTTGGTGAAACACGCGTTGGTATCGTCCATCGACATGATAGTGGCGCTGTCGGAGTGCGGATGTTTGGCCGGTCTGTTGAGGCAGATCTGGTCATTACCGGGCATACGCATCGTCCGGAGGTCCACCAGTTTGAGGAGTTGACAGTTGTCAATCCGGGAAGTCATACAACGCCACGAGGGGCAAAGCCGGGCTATTTCGAGTATGACCCAACGGAAGCCGTTGGGTGGTTACGGACGCCAACGGGAGCGTTGCTACAGACAGTCACTGTTGACTGAACTGCACCGGCGGTCCAAAGAGGAGGGCCAAAGCGGGGGACCTGACGGCGCCCAGTCCTACCATACGGGGGGCAGCAAAAAGAGGTACTGAAGACTGAAAGACCAGTTTGAGCTACCGGGGCGTACTGGTTCGCAATTGCCAGTATCGGTAGATAAACAGAGCGACCAGGACTACCAGCCCACCGAGGAAAAACAGGACACCAGGGGGCAGTCCGATGGCATCGGTGGCACCAGCAGCATCCATGGCGGTATCAGGAGTTGATTCAATCCCGACATCACCACCGGACTCATCTTCGGGACGGCTCCGCATTGACGGCGTTAACCAGGAGACAATCTGCGCAGGATCGCCAAACAGTTGCTCAATAATGAGACTCAAGACGGCAAGTCCACCCA
This sequence comes from Salinarchaeum sp., assembly GCA_041639835.1. Taxonomy (GTDB): domain Archaea; phylum Halobacteriota; class Halobacteria; order Halobacteriales; family Salinarchaeaceae; genus CAZFMU01. Next base: position 4,142 of record JBEQBL010000074.1, on the reverse strand, counting down.
GCGCACCAAGCCACCGCCCGATCAGACTTCTGAGCGTTGGCAGCGTTGATTGATCGCCCGCAAAAACGACTAGCGGGCGATCGGCAGGCGCATAAATATCCATCTCACGCCCTTTCTCCGAGTAGGCAGTATCAATGATCTCAACAAGTCCGGCATCAGCAAGGTTATCAAGATGATACTGGGTATTCTGAAGGGTTGTATCCACACGGTCGGCGATATCCGACGGTGGAGCCGGATCATCGTGTAGGGCGGTCAGGATATCACGAGCCGTCTCTGAGGACAGCGCTGCGAGCATCTCATCAGCCGCCTCATCGTCAAGGCCAACGACACGCGGATTTGATTCATCAGCGGCCGACGTGTCTGGAGTGGAGGGCAAAAGATCGGCCATATGCGCACATTACTGGCAACCACTATCAACGTTCTGTGACCGTCAGCGGCGAAATTGATTTGCCAGTACTCCGCTCAGTAACAACCAGATCCATGGATATACTGTTCGCTGTCGTCCTTATTGGAATCCTCATCGCGATATTTGTGGGGATTCTTATTCTCCGGCGCACCGTGCTTGGGTTCAAAGAGGGCATGCAGAAGGGAAAACGGTAACCACAGTGACCGGAACGGGTATGAGGCTCTCGCTCTGGAGATAAAATATGGATCCGCGGATCAGAGAACAGGCGTCCGTAATCGTTGATCACTCAGTCGACCTGCAAGAAGGGGATACAGTCGTGATTAGTGCACCGTCGGTGGCCGAGGATCTCGTTGTTGCCCTCTATGAGGCGATTGGCGACCGCGGTGCCACACCACTGGCAACACTCAGTAGCGACCGGGCCAAGCGGGCCTATCTCAAGGCCAGTGATGAGTTTGCAACACCGGAACACACCCTTGCGCTTGTTGAGGCCGCCGATGTGCATATTGCGGTCCGAGCACACGCAAATGTAACTGAGCGAGGAGATGTTGACCCGGAGAAAACGGCGAAACATCGCAAGGCGATGATGCCAGTCCAAGACGAACGCCTCTCCAAGCGCTGGTGTCTCACCCAGTATCCAACCGGCGCCAACGCCCAACTGGCAGAGATGTCAACGGAGGCATACGAAGACTTCGTATGGGATGCAGTGCTCAAAGACTGGGCCACACAGAAGGAACACCAACAGCAGTTAGTCGATATTCTTGAGCCGGCCTCGGAGGTCCGGATTGTCTCCGGATCGACGACGGATCTTCGAATGTCAATCGAAGGAAATCCGGTTCAAAATGACTATGGGGAACATAACCTGCCCGGTGGTGAAGTCTTTACCGCGCCGGTACCGGACAGCGTTGAGGGTGAGGTACTGTTTGATAAGCCGCTGTATCATCAAGGGCGGGAGGTTGAGGACGTCTACCTCCGGTTTGAGGACGGTGAGATTGTTGAGCATGCGGCCAACAAAAACGAAGCGGTTCTCACGGAAGTATTAGAAACAGATGCTGGGGCTCGCCGATTAGGGGAGCTTGGCATTGGTATGAACCGGTCAATTGACCAGTTTACATACAACATGTTGTTCGATGAAAAGATGGGCGATACCGTCCACATGGCCGTTGGACGGGCCTATGAGGATACTGTCGGCGAAGAAAATGAGCGCAACGATAGTGCGGTCCACGTGGACATGATTGTCGATATGAGCGAGAACTCATATATCAAAGTCGATGGAGAAACCGTCCAACGGGACGGACGGTTTGTCTTTGAAGAAGGGTTCTTTGAGTCCACATAATATAACTGGAAGGCCTCACCGACGGAATAGTGGATTTCGCTACACTCTTGTATCTACTAGCATAAGATCCAAGAATGCTTGAGGTCGGGCAGCCCGCTTATCTCGGGTTGTTCGCGGCGGCTACAGTCGGATGTCTGTTTGCAGCATTACAGACCCGGTCATTTTCCGATCCCGAGTTACGCCGGTCATTAGGGGCGTTTCTCGGACTAACGGGCGTTTGGGGCGCAACAAGTTTTGGGCAGTTGGTTTTCCTTGGGGGGCCGATCGCACGGGTACTGTTTATTATCGGGCTGATTGTCGGCTTGGGCACGGTCATTGTCTGGTTGTGGTTTTGTTCAGTCTATGCCGGATATACCTATCATCGTAATCGACGGCTGCAGGCAGGGGTACTCGGCCTCTATACACTCATTGTCATTGTAAAGATCACTAATCCATTACACGAAGCATACTATACCCTCAGTGGAGGCAGTGGGTCGTTGGCCCCAGAGTTTACCGCGTTATACTGGGTTGTTACAGGGCTTGCGTATTTTGGGGCGGCTCTGGGATTGTATATGCTGTTTGATCTCTATGCAAGTTCGCGATTTGATACCACAAAAGTGGCCGTATTGACGCTCGCTGCCGGATTACCAATCATTCCGACATTGGTTGTTGCCCTGTGGCCGGACTTACTGCTACCACTGTACTATGAGCCAGTTGGAGTTGCTATCTTTGGGGTTGGAGTTGTCGCTGTCGTACGTGACACGTTTGTCTCGATTCGGGGGCCAGCGCGACGCCAGTTGGCCGACTATCTTGGAGATGCCGTCATAATTGTCAACAGCAATGACGAGATCGTCGATTACAATCAGTCAGCAAAAGAGCTGTTTCCGGATATCGAGACGGCCATTGGGACATCTGTCAAGGAAGCATTGCATCTCTCCGAGAAGACCGTTGAATCGGACATTGATGCAACTGTACTCCAGATGACCATTGCGGGACGACGGCGACACTACCAGCTTCGACAACCGGAAATTACACTCGGTGATCGAAGCGTTGGGGAGGCGATTGTGTTGTCGGATGTGACACAACTGGAGACCCAGCGACGAAAGCTCCGACAGCAGACCGAGCACATGGATAGCCTGACCGAGGCAATGGCTCATGAGCTCCGTAATCCGCTGACGATTGTGCTTGGACAGCTTGAGCGATTGGAAAGTGAGCTTGATGATCCGGCGCAGGAAACATCGCTTGAGATTGTTCGAGAGGAGACAAGCCGGATGGAAGCAATCATTGATGATCTCATTTTAGTCATTGATTCAAGTAAGCCGATTACCGACACGCAGACGTATCCACTGGCAGCGTTAATTGAAGAAGCCTGGGAGGGTGGAAAAACACCATGCACCCTGCAGATTGATCTTGAGAGGTCACTCGCAGTCGTTGCAGATTATCAACGGGCACGGGAACTGTTCGAACGCATATTTGTCGTGCATCGAGAACGAGGCGCAACAAAAGTGACAGTCAGCCGTAGGGACCGACAACTGATCATTGAAAGTGATGGGGAGCCATTCGCAACGCAACACGTTGATGCACTATTTGAGTATGGGGTTGAGGCCGGCGAAGAAGAAGGGCTAGCGCTGGCGCATGCACGGACCCTTGCAAATCTGCACGGCTGGCAGGCCACCGCAGACGTGGAAGCCGCAACTGGCCCCCGGATTCTACTAAAGAATGTCACGATGCGGGGCAGTCCGGCGGCCGAGGCCCCGGTTGATCAGCGGTAGTTAGCAATCCTGCAAAAGGGATAGGCTTTCACGCGAAGACGGCGCTGTATCCCCTCCCTACTGCGCTACTCGGTCGCTTCGCTCCCTACATTGCTCCTTGAGGAAGGGGGCTTAGCGCCTGAAATTAGCTAAGGCCGCTGTCAACTGCCTCGGGGTCACGCCCTGTGGCATCCGCCTCGATTATAGGTAGAACAGGCGTAATACCACGCCGTTCACGGCGTGGATACGCGCGGTCACAGCGGCAATTCCCGAACGGTTTTGTTCCAAACCGGCGTATCCGTACGTGTCGGTGCACTGGTTACGACCCCAGTGTCGCTGAGCGCCCGAAAACTGGCGGTTCGAGTGTCCGCCCACACTGGAAACAGAGTGGGCCCCACGTGGGAATCAAACAACAAGCACCGGGCGACCCTCGCAGAGAAAGTAACTCCGAGTCTGCTGACACCGACCGGGGCCCCTGTGGCAAAAACAACACTGAGACACTGTCTCGGGTGAAGATAGGAGTACCGGGGGTTTGGCACTCCCAAGAGACTGCCCATCGACCGGCACCACACCGATTCGAACGGTGTGCTAGCTTAGCAGTCTGCACACCTGAAACTCCCAATCCAGCGGTGCGGTGCCGTGGGATTCCTCCGCTTTCAGGCGCAGGAGGATG
>JBEQBL010000073.1:0-7932 GCA_041639835.1 Salinarchaeum sp. | reverse complement strand
CATATGCGGAGCGTTTGGGTGAGGCATCAAGGGTTTACCGGACCACGCCAACATTAGCTAACACATGCAGGAGTTGACTCTCACTGACTTTGCTGAACCAACCGTAACAATGCGGTGGACAGCCACCCCGACTGCCTGTAGTCAGTGCGGTCAGTGCGTACACCGCCACTGGAAGGCCGATGGACAGATCGTCTGTCCAAACTGCAAAACATGGGCTCTTTCCGACGCTTCAGACCGGTAACCAACCTGTTCACTTGCCTACTGTCGCCGTGCGAGAACCAACGCCCCAAGAATCGTTGCAACAATCCCCATCGCTGCTGTCATCCCTGGGACTGATCGGTCTCCACTGGAACCATCTCCGGCAACGACGCTGACCTGTACGGGCTCTGCTTCTAATTCATCTATCTCAGCTGTCAAATTGTATTCACCAACTGACTCCGGTGTGAGTGTCACAACCCCGTCTTCATTGGTCTCCCCGGTCGCATCATTCAGCGAAACCGTGGCCCCTTCAACCGGGTCACCGTACTCATCGGTTACTTCAACGCGCAACTCCTGTTCGGCAACGATCTGTGTATTGCCTGGTTCAATCCTGATCCGTGGTTCACGGGTCAGATCCAGCGTAATCTCACGGTCGGCTTCTTCAATATCCACGCTGCGGATCAGTGGCCGGTATCCATCACTCTGTATGCGGACGGTATAGTCATCGTTGACCGGGAGTGAGAGTGTCTCTATCCCTCGTTCGGCTGATGTCTGTGCTGTTTTGATCTCGTTGCCGTTGGTTCGGACACTTATGCTTGCCCCGATTGCCTCCTCCGTTCTATTATCCTGTGTCCGAATATCCAAGTTTACGTTTGCGGCGGTCAGCTCATACTCAACTTCCGTTTCATCAGTCACTGTCACCTCCGCTTGCTCACTGCGATATCCGGGCTTGACAAGACGTACCTCATAATCTCCCTCTTCGATTTCGGGCGTTGTGAACTCTCCATTTTCATCGGTCAGCCCGCTTGCAGCCGGCATTCGATCAGTTTCCTTTTCCAGTTCTACTGATACATTCCGGAGTGACTCATCTTCATCTTCGGCTCCAACTATCGCGGTTGCCCGGGGGAATAGTGTCGCTTCAAGTCGATCTCCATCATAGTCCTCAACCTCAATTGGATGATTTTTAATGAGTTTCTCATGGGTCACGCGAACGGTGATATCAGCCCCCTCTGGCACATCGGCGCGTGCTATTCCATCGGAAAAAATCATTGCGTTTGTATCCTCATCATCCCACTCAACGGTCACAGTTGCTTGACTTCGATTGGTGATTGGATCACCATCGTCATCGACCAACTCTACCTCAAGAAGTACCTCTTCCCCATCCTGTGCAGCCCCAACTCCTGCCGCCCCGACGGCAACTGCAATGCCCCCAAGGACGACGAGCATTGCAACCAGTACCGGCCTCATACTCAAACCAACGACATATCTGGACTTAAAACCGCCCGAACCGCGACGACGGGGAGCACATGATATATGCTGAATACAAACGCTGATTACCGTTCAGGCCTCATTCCAACCTAATGGTTACGTGGAAGCGGGACTTTGCGAGTGGGCTTATCGTGCTTACGCCGCTGTTTGTCACCGTTTGGGTTGTGATGTGGTTCTATAATCTCATTGCATCAACGCCTTTTCTTGCTGTTATCGATCAGAGCTTCTTAGCGCAGTTTGGACTTGGGTGGGCCGTTGATTTTGTCCGTGTTGTTCTTACCCTGATTGTCTTTTCGTTGGTCGTACTCGCCGTTGGCTATCTCATGCGTACAGCCGTTGGCTCGGTGGTCGAATCAACCATCGACCGCGTGATCAATCGGCTTCCTGGCTTGCGTGTTGTCTACAATGCTTCAAAAATGGCCGCCGAAACGGCTCTTACCGGGACGGATTCACTTCAGGAACCGGTAAAATTAGAACCAATTGATGGCATGCGCCTAACCGGATTTAAAACAGGAAAGCGCTCCGAGGACGGGCGCATGCTGGTTTTTGTGCCAACAGCCCCGAATATTACCTCCGGGTTTGTCATCGAAATCGCCGAACAGGATCTTATCGAAACGGACGAACGCGTTGAGGACGCGTTGACCCGTATCCTTAGCGCCGGCTTCGGCGATAATTCCCGTGATTCCGCCACAACGCCAATCTCACCGCAGACAATCAAGCAAAACGATCCAACAGTCGATGCGGATGATTAGCTCTGGTGTCCGTTTGTTTTCTTGCGTGTGGTATGATAACCAATATCGTATAAACGTTGAAACAAGTATTAACATTTTTGCGGTGGGGGCCTGACGACTGAAACACATGTCCGATGAGGTCGCGAAAGGGCTCGATGGTGTCGTCGTTGCCGAGTCGGCGTTGAGCTATATTGATGGTGAGTCGGGGGACCTTCGGTACCGTGGGTATTCGATCAAGGAACTGGCCGAGCACGCTTCCTTTGAGGAGGTCTTGTACCTTCTCTGGGAAGGCGAGCTTCCAGATCGCACTGCACTTGCGGAGTTTTCCGAGCAGGTACGAGCGGATCGATCGATCCCACCAGCAGTTGTTGAGACTCTCAAATCGCTTGCGTCAGCGGGAGCGCATCCAATGGTTGCCCTTCGAACGGCTGTTTCCGAACTGGGAACGTATGACCCAGACCGAGACGCCGCGGCGGATGATCTTGACGCGACCCGTCGGATGGGGTGTCGGATTGTCTCCAAGATGCCGACGATTTTAGCTGCGTATGACCGCGCCCGACAGGGCGAGTCGATCATTGAGCCTGACCCGGAACTTGGACTGGCGGCGAATTTCCTGTACATGCTGACCGGGGTTGAGCCGGATCCGCTTGAGGCCGAGACGTTTGATCAGGCCATGATTCTCCATGCTGATCACGGACTCAACGCCTCGACGTTTACCGCCATGGTTATCGCCTCGACGCTGTCGGACATCTATGGGTCGGTTACCGGTGGTGTCAGTGCGCTCTCGGGACCCCTCCATGGAGGGGCGAATCAGGATGTCATGGAGATGCTCATCGAAATTGATGAGACCGATGTGACGCCGATTGAGTGGGTTGAGCAGGCCCGTAACAATGGCAGTCGGGTGCCTGGATTCGGTCATCGGGTCTACGATGTCAAGGATCCACGCGCTCATATCTTCGAACGGCGAAGTCAGGAACTTGCTGAAGTCGGTGAGTCAAAGTGGTATGACTATACCTCGACCGTTGAAACGTATCTGAGTGATGAACTGGGGCTCTCTGAACGTGGTATCGCCCCGAACGTTGACTTTTATTCCGGATCGGTGTACTATCAATTGGGGATTCCAACCGACCTGTATACCCCGATTTTCGCGATGAGTCGGGCCGCAGGATGGGTTGGGCACGTTCTTGAGTACCGCGAGGACAACCGACTGATTCGTCCCCTTGGCAAGTATATCGGCCCGATGTCTGCTGATTTTGTGCCGTTAGATGAGCGATAGCCCCATCAGTTGCCAGTAATAGGGACTAATCAGTGCCTCAATGGCGGCAGCGGCAACAAACACAATAACAAAGCCGATTGCAATCCGGTAGGCGCGGCTAATGGCGATTGCTAGTTCCTCTCGCCCCGTCTGTCCGGATGCATACCGCCAGGAAATCTTCCCTAGATAGAGTCCCAATGCCCCGGAGATGATTAGACCGGGAATCTCAATAATTCCATGGGGAACGACAAAGGCAATCAGTATCGCCGGTGCGACTTCCAGCCGAAATAGCATACCAAAGAACATGCCGTTAAATGCAAGCGAGACAGCTGCCGGCAGCCCAAGCCCCAATCCGGCATACACTTGCGCAACCGCAACCTGCCAGTTGTTTCCAGCGTAACGGAAAAACTCCCCAACCGGCGTCATTTCCGCAATGCGTTGCTCAATTGAGGCGGTAAAGTTTCCTTCAAGAACTGTGCTCAGTGTCCAGCCAACGTATACCGCGGCAATAAAGATGCCCGCACTTAGGACGACAAGTCGTCGTTGTTCTTTGATGAACCCTATCAATTCTTTCCACCCCTCTGCTAGCCCGGTGAATATGTACCCGCCTATCGAGTCCGGTAATGCCGGCGTATCGCCCACCATCGGACCACCATATAGTCCAACCTTGGTTAGATCAAGCAGCGGCGTTACGACCAATAGCAGGATAATTCCGCCGACGATTCCTGCGCCAATTGCCGATAAGATCCCGGCGATGACACCTAATCCAGCGAATATTCCAACCCAGAGGAGACCATACCCAAGGACAGTCCCCGGGTTATCGACGGTATAGCCAATCGCTCCAGTTATAGCCCCGCTGATGCCGACTCGATCAACGACCGCCGCCGCCCGAGCGAATGCAAATACCAACCGGAGAACCGGGACCAAAATTAACAGGACAAGAACCCCGCCGATCCCTGCTACCCCGGCAATTAGATTCGAAAAGATAGCCAGAATTCCAACTCCAGCGGCGATAATCCCACTTAATAATAGATAGACCACTGTTTCGAGAACTAACAATCCCAGAAAGGTCCACGTATGCATGAACGTACCGTCAACAGCAGCGGCAACTCCCCGACGACTCTCAAGTGATCCAAAGGCTCCGTGTAGCTGTCCGGCAGCGACGGCGGCATTTAGGATGACCACTAATATGATCATCCCGACAACAGTCACACCAAGAGGAAACAGAACCTCTGGGCCGGAAACAATCTGCATGAGTTCACGCTGTGTTTCTGCTGTGAGTTGTCCGGCCTCCGGCTGATCAATTGGAATTGGATCAACGTCTGCAAGGACGGTTTCAACCTCCTGTAGGCCACCAGCCTGTCTAAGCAATATATACCCAATCCCCAGTCCGATAATTGGAAGCGTCCGTGCGATGACCGGGATTGCTGTTCCCAGCACATAAAACGGAAGCAGCTCATTTGACCGGGCGATATAGGTTCGCCACGCATCACGGAAGGCCACACCGAGGCTCATCATTCACGTATTGGTGAGTAGCCACAAGAACATTCGGTGCTGATATACACTCTGTGACGAGGGGTTGTCCCCAAGCGGTGCCGTCCGTCTCGACATAACAAGACGAATCCCCGCTATTTCACAGCATATTGAGGTGGATGCCCCAGGCGTGACCCCAAGGCTGTTGATACATCCCACACAAGGATTCCCGATGGGCAATCGGCGGGCACTGTGTGTCTTTTTTATTGTTCTGTTCTCGTGCTGATCCAGTAGCCTTACCCGCCGTCCGTTCGACGGGTTTGTATGATCGCGCTTGAGGATATCCGTGCTGCTCGCGAACGGATTACTGATACCGTTCGCCATACTCCGATGGTGTCCTCACATGTCCTTTCCGAGCGCACCGGTGCTGACGTCCATCTAAAACTTGAGACCTTTCAGCGAACGGGTGCATTCAAAATTCGCGGGGCAACCAATCGCATTCGAACGCTGTCCTCAGCTGCCAAAGATGCCGGTGTTGTCACTGCCAGTGCTGGAAACCATGCTCAGGGAGTAGCGCTTGCAGCTGCCCAGTCGGATGTTGATGCCACAGTTGTCATGCCTGAATCAGCGCCTATCTCGAAGGTCCAAGCAACACGTAACTACGGGGCGACGGTTGAACTCCACGGGGTTGATTATGATGCTGCCGCCGCCCGTGCAAGAGAAATCGAGGCAACAGACGGGCGTACCTATGTGCATGCGTTTGATGATCCGATGGTAATGGCCGGACAGGGTACCCTGGGACTTGAGATGGTTGAAGATCTCCCTACCGTTGATACGGTGCTTGTGGCCATTGGTGGTGGGGGACTTATCAGCGGCATTGCGACGGCGGTGAAGGCTCAGACCGATGCCCGTGTTATCGGGGTTGAGGCTGAGGGGGCTGCCAGTGCTTCTCGTTCCCTTTCGACAGGCACAATCTATGAACGCGATGCTGTCGATACAATCGCTGATGGTATCGCTACCCGTCGCATTGGTGACCGGCCCTTTGAGGTCATCAAGGAGCGTGTCGATGAGATTGTCACGGTTTCGGATTCGGACATTGCGCATGCGATGCTCACACTGCTTGAACGGTCAAAGGTACTTGTCGAAGCTGCCGGTGCCGCACCGCTTGCTGCGTTACTATCCGGGGCTATCGACTATGCCGCCGATGAAACAATCGGGATCGGGCTCTGTGGTGGGAACGTGGATCTCAATACGGTGACGACGGTCATCATGCGCGGGCTGATTGAGGCTGGCCGGTATGTTCGCATTCGCACGGTGCTCCGTGATCGTCCCGGTGCTCTTCGTGATCTGATCGACGTTATCGCTGCGCTTGAGGCGAATATCTACGCGATCCAGCATGACCGTACCTCACGGGAGATCGGTATGGATGATGCCTGGGTTGAACTTGATCTTGAGACCCGTGGCCCCGAACACGTTGAGACCGTCATGGAGGGGCTTGAGACAGCCGGCTATGAAGCCGAGATTCTCGTCTAAGCGCGATACGATCGGTCATGACCAACTATGTTTGATAAAACACGACTGGTCCGCTCGTCAGGCAACGCGGACCAGTGCCAGTGTTAATCGCGGTGTTCTTACTGCCGTAGTCAAACGCCAAGATAGCGATGTCACTTGTTGCATTTGACTTTGACGGGACACTCTCGGACTCCGAGATGACCGTGTTACTCGCTGAGCGACACGGCGTTACCGATGCGGTCGCCGAACGTACGCAGAAGGCCATGAATGACGAATTAGACTACGCTGAAAGCCTTCGACAGCGTGTTGGACTCCTTGATGGACTTTCGGAGGACGACGCTCACGCAGCGTTTGATGCCGTCTCACTCCGACCGGGAGTTGCCTCATTGCTTGCCGATCTCTCAGCGGCTGGGGTTTCGACAGCGATTCTAACGGGTGGTTTTCGCCGTGGCGTTGCCGCTGCTCTTGACTCAGCGGGGGTATCAGTCGACCGTATTGTCTCGAACCGCATCGTCATTGAGCATGGGCAGGTTACCGGCACTGTTCAGGGGCCCTTGATTGAGGGCACCAAAGACGATGCACTTGATGAGCTAATGGCGGACTTTGCGGTGGATCAATCGGCGACGGTTGCTGTTGGCGATGGCGCAAACGATAAGCCGATGCTTGAACGCGCTGGCCTGGCAATCGGATTTGATCCTCATGCGGCTGTTGCACCCAGTTGTGATATTCTTGTTGAGGATGTTGCTGAGTTGCGTGCCGTTTTCAACGAGCAGGGCATACTTTCGAATCTTTAACCCCCCTGTTTGCCAACAATTAAGCTCCCTGCCCCCGGCCGTCCTCCACATTGTGTTGGATCACCTTCCGTCTCAGAAGAGACTGCTATGGACCGGTGGAATCGCCCGTTCGTCGCCGGTTTGTGGCGCCGTCGTATCGGTCACTGATCGACCGTCAACGCCATTTTCAAGAAAGTCCGCGACCGGTGGGCCGACACTCTCTGGCTCAACAAGGAAGGCATCATGCCCGTGATCGGACTCGACAACATGGTGTGCAACAGCTGCATCGGTGTCACGAAGTGCATCCGCAAGCTCCCCTGACTGTCTCACGGTAAAATGCCAATCACCGGTGAAGCTCATCACAAGGGCCTCACCTTGGAAGGCCGCCAAGGCCGCCTGATCGTCCTCATATCCGGAGGAAAGATCATAGTTATCCATCGCACGTGTCAAGTAGAGGTAACTGTTCGCATCAAACCGTTTCACGAATTTCTCGGCGTTGTAATCCAAGTAAGACTCAACATCACGATACGGGAAAAAGGTCGCTGCTCGATCAACCGGGAAGGTGTCCCGCTGGGCCTCGCGTCCGGCCGATCGGCGTGCAAATCGCCGGCTCATTGATGCCTTTGAGAGATACATCACATGACCAAGCTGACGGGCGATGGCGAGTCCATCTGCCGGCGGCGTGTCACCGTAGTAATCTCCCTGATGCCAGTTTGGATCT
>JBEQBL010000072.1:0-8176 GCA_041639835.1 Salinarchaeum sp. | reverse complement strand
TTCGTGCAAATCCAACCAACAAAATTACACTGACTGGGTATCAGGTTGCCGGGACTCCCGGACGAGAGCTACTTGATACCGGACGGGCAGAAATTGATGGCCGGATTATGCCGGTAAGCGCACAGGTTGAATGGTATGACTTTTCCGCACATGCCGGTCAAGCCGGGTTACGGTCGTTTTTGAGTGCCTATGCTGATACGCCGGTATTGATCAATCACGGAGATCGATGTGTGGCCTTTGCTGAGGAACTGCGGACAGCGGGGATCGACGCAAGGGCGCCAGCCCTCGGCGAGACAGTACACGTCGATCAGTGACGATAGGGGTGGGCGATACCGACAGTCTCACTCGGGGGCCCATCGGAGAACACGAAACTGGTCGTACCCACCATAGGCAAGTTCGAGCGAGCCAATCCACCAGTTCCAGCGCTCAACAAGGTCATGATCATCCGGCGCGTCCTGAAGTTCCTCGATGACATGATCAACGGTCAGGTCGGCACCGACATCCTCCTGGTACCGGCCTGAGTCCGCAAGATCCCCAGCAGCGCGGGCCACAGCCCGACACTTTCCATCGGGAGCATCAAATGCGCCGGCGAGGTTAATTTCGAGTTGTCTGCGATCCACGTCCGAATATATATCCGGCAATGATGTGAGCGTAACGGAACGACAGTGATATCAACGGGAATAGGAGAGATCACCAACACCCGTTGTACACGGCAGGACTCACCCGCTGACTTCGGTAGCGGTCTCGGCTGGTTCGATGTCCTTTTGAGCACCGACCCAATCGCTTTCGGTATGGCAACCTTTCAGGTAGTCGTCTCGGATCCCGAGACCGGACAGACAAAGCAAGTTGAAGTCGACGGACAGGATGCCAACCGCTTTTTGAGTCGTGAACTTGGTGACGAAGTTGATGGTGGGGCCGTCGGACTGGATGGCACCACAATACAATTAACCGGCGGTTCGGATAATGCCGGACGCCCACTGCGCGATGACGTGCCAGGGCCAAATCTAAAGGAGGTATTGCTTGATGGTGGTGTCGGATACAAGCCGAGCCGAGAGGGCGAACGCAAGCGTGTAACCGTTCGTGGACGGGAAGTCAGCGAGGCCGTAGCACAGATCAGCGTAAAAATCACTGACAGCGGCGACGCCGATCTGGACGCATTCTTTGAGGACTGACGGGCTACCCGAGCGTTACCGAAGGAGTTCGTCAGCGACCATTGCTGGATCAAGCAGGGAAGGATCAATCGCAAGATCCGTCTGCGCAGTTGCAAAGGCCGGCAAATCGGTGGTATCGTACGTAACAACCTGTAAGTCTGGATTGTGATCTAACGCGACCGGGATCGCAGAGGCTTGTTCAAGATCCGTAAGCACGAACAGATCAGCGGACTCGATATCCTGTTCTGATAGTTTCGGACCGGTCACAAGGCCCTCAATCGCTGTGATATCAGCGCCACGGTCACTTAGGTGGTCGGTAAGGCCGTTCGGGTCAGGACCAGCGACGACGACGGAAGTCATTGCGTATCAATCCGAATGGGCTGGGAACGTATCTCCGTTTCTACTCGTACTCAATTGTTGCCGGCGGTTTATGCGTTACATCGTAGACAACGCGAGCGACATCGTCGTTCTGGCCGGTGATCCGGGACTGAATGCGTTGGAGTGTTTCCCAGTCGATTTCCTGTGCGCGAGCGGTCATGCCATCACGACTCTCAACGGATCGAACAGCAACAATCCAGCCATGCACACGATTATCACCTTTGACCCCAGTGGCCTTGCCGATCACAGCAGCAAAGGCCTGCCAGGGCTCATATGACGCAAGTTCCTCCTCAACAACATGGGTCGCATCCCGCGCAACAGCAAGTTTTTCCTCCGTAACCTCACCGAGGATGCGAACGGCAAGACCCGGGCCGGGAAATGGCATCCGGTCGGCAATGACCGCATCAAGCTCAAGTTCTCGCGCAACGGTGCGAACTTCATCCTTATACAGGTCCCGCATGGGTTCAACAATGCCCTCAAAGTCAATCCGCTCAGGCAAGCCCCCGACATTGTGATGGGACTTGATTGTCCCCTCTGATTCAATGCGATCAGGATAGATCGTCCCCTGAACAAGGTAATCGGCATCAACCTCGCGGGCAATTGTCTCAAATTCGCGAATAAATTGTTCGCCAATCTGGTGGCGTTTAGCCTCGGGATCGGTAACCCCCGCAAGCCCATCAAGGAATCGGTCTTTGGCATCAACGATGCGCAAGGAGTCCATATGCGAGAATGTCTCGCGGATTTGATCGGTCTCGCCTTTGCGCATGAGGCCGGTATCCACATAGACGGGGGTGAGCTGGTCACCAACGGCCTCATAGGCAAGTGTCGCCGCCGTCGAGGAGTCAACACCGCCTGACAACGCAATCACTGCCCGGTCATCACCAATCTTGGCGGCGATTTCGTCAATCGCATCCGTGATGAAAGACTCAGGATCGACCATTAGGCTTTCACCTCCTGGTGGGTGTCAACAGCGGTTGTCTCAAGAATCGCATTGACCAGGCCGACAAACGGTGGTGATGGCCGTCCAGGGCGGGACTGGAATTCCGGATGGAACTGCGTGCCAAGGAAGTATGGATGCTCGGGGAGCTCAAGGATCTCCATGCGGTTGCCGGAGGTTCCTGAAAAGACCATGCCGGCGTCGGTCAGCGCATCAATGTAGTCAGGATTGACCTCATAGCGGTGGCGATGGCGTTCAACACAGGACTCACGCTGATAGAGTTCAGCAGCAAGGGTCCCCGGTTTAATCTCTGTCTCATGTGTCCCAAGGCGCATTGTTCCGCCTAAGTCCTCAATATCGTACTGTTCAGGGAGAATATCAATAACCGGATGCGGGGTGCTCTCGTCGATTTCCGTCGAGTGAGCCTGAGAGAGATCAAGCACATTGCGCGCGTATTCGATAACGGCCATCTGGAACCCTAAACAGAGGCCCAGATACGGGACATCATGTTCTCGGGCATAGCGGACGGCTTCGATTTTGCCGGCGATACCGCGGGCACCAAAGCCACCGGGGACGATAATGCCATCAACCGTATCAAGCGCATTCCCGACCCCATCAGCGAGTTCTTCACTGTGGATCCAGGTCCGGTTAACCTCAACACTACTTACCTGCCCGGCATGTTTCAACGCCTCATGAATCGACAGATAGGCATCTTCAAGGCCATATTTGCCGACGAGTGCAATATCAATTGTAGTGTCCGTCTCACGGGTAACGAGATCTCGCCAGCTTGTGTCACGGTTGTTCGGGGCCAAGGCCTGCTCAGCAAGACCGAGTTGGTCCATAACATACTGATCAAGCCCTTCCTCCTCAACAACAAGCGGGACCTGGTAGATATCCTCAACGTCAGGGTTCGAGAAGACGGCGTCGTTAGGGACATCACAGAACAACGCAATTTTTTCGCGGGTTTTGTCCTCAAGACGGGTTTCGCAGCGGCCCACAACAATATCCGGTTGCAGACCAATTGACCGGAGTTCCTTGACCGAGTGCTGTGTTGGTTTGGTCTTTTGCTCTCCGGCGGCGGAGTATGGCACCAGCGTTACATGAGTGAACAGGATGTCATCGTCGTCTTCCTCATGTGCAAACTGACGAAGGGCTTCAAGATATGGCATGCCCTCAATATCACCGACAGTGCCGCCAACTTCAACAATACAGACATCGGTGCCTTCGGCGGCAGAACGAATGCGGCGTTTGATTTCATCGGTAATGTGCGGGATGATCTGGACGGTCTTCCCAAGATAGTCGCCGGCGCGTTCGGCCTCAATAACACGTTTATAGACCTTGCCGGTCGTGATGTTGTGATCGTCAGTCATATCAACATCAAGGAACCGCTCGTAGTTCCCTAGATCAAGGTCAACCTCGGCACCATCGTTGAGCACGAAGACCTCGCCATGTTGAAACGGGTTCATCGTCCCGGCATCGACATTAAGATACGGATCAATCTTGACCGCGGTAACGTCAAAGCCGGCGTTTTTTAACAACCGGCCAACGGACGCGGCGGTGATCCCCTTTCCGAGCCCGGACATCACGCCACCCGTCACGAAAATGAACTTCTCCCCAAGCGAGGGGTCATACTCGGGTTCTGTCGGCATACCGTGTGTCCAGGGTGTGGCGTCAAAACGATTTCGGAGCGATAATCGCAAACGAACACAAATCACGCAACCCGGGGACTGCCGCCAGCAGAGGGCCCACGCAGATCGGGCAAAAAGCCGCTGTGACAACTAGCTGATCAAGCAGGTGATCCAAGCGTGCGGTCAAAAAACCGTCCAACGGTAGTTGCAACCGTATCGATTACACCGGCAAACCCGTGGCCGGTCTCAAACGTTTGCACATCGGTGGCCGCCGTCAGCAGCCAGGATGGGGGAGTCTGCACCACGGTATCCGTGGTACCGGTAAGCACCTGAAGGGGCACAGACACCGACTGTGATGAGAGCGATCGACGAGCTGGGGCAAGAAGCGAAACGGCAGAAACGGATGCTGGGGATGCTGTCGCAACCGAGAACGCGATTCGGCCACCACGGCTGTAGCCAAAGATGCCGACAGAATCGTAGTGATCATGGGCCCACGTGAGTACTCGGCGTGTATCCTGTTGCATATCGACATCATCTCCGTCTGTGGGATAGTCAAACCGGAGACAGTCGATTTCGTGAGTCTGAAGTGCGGTAGCAACCGCCTGAAGTCGAGCATCAAAACGGGAGCCACCGGCAGCCGGATCCGGTGGACAGGCAACGACAATATGCGAAGTGGATGAATCACCGGTCACAAGTGACCCTCTAACTGGTGGTTGGCCGGACAAGACAATAGATCGGGTCATCGAACACACCTTATGTTACAGGGCGTTGTACGCTCCGTGGATATTTTTAGCTTCCATCCACAACAATACCTATGGGAATATTGTCGCGGGCGTCTTACGTCATCCGGTCGAAGGTCAACGCGTTGCTCAATCAAGCCGAGGATCCAACCGAGACACTTGATTACTCGTACGAGCAGATGCGTGATGAGCTCCAAGATGTCAAACAGGGGATTGCAGATCTTACAACGCAAAAAAAGCGCTTGGAGATGCAAAAACAGCGGCTTGAGGAAAACGTCGAAAAGCACAACGAACAGGCACGGAAGGCCGTTGAGCAGGACCGAGAGGACTTGGCACGAAAGGCGCTTGAGAAAAAAAAGACCAAGATGAACCAAATCGAGGAGTTGGAAACGCAGATCGCCGACTTAGAAGATACACAGCAAAATCTGGTCGAACAAAAAGAAACCCTGCAACGCCGTATTGAGGAGTTCCGGACAAAAAAAGAAACAATCAAGGCGCGGAATCAGGCCGCAGAGGCAAGTACGCGCGTGTCTGAGGCTGTCACCGGCGCTGGCGAGGAGTTTGAAGATGTGAGCCGAGCAATCGAACGAGCCGAAGAAGACACCGAGGAGTTAGAGGCCCGGTCAGCGGCGCTTGATGAACTGAAAGAAGAGGGGGTACTTGAGGACCAGATTTCTGATAAAAGCCAGCTTGAGCGTGAACTTGAGGATGTCGCGACCGAGGGAAGCGTCGAATCCGAACTAGAGACACTTAAATCCGAAGTAGGTGAGAAAAGCTCATCAAGTTCCGAAAGTGCCGAGACTGACGACATTGAGGAAGAACTCAATCAGCTTGACGACCGGTGAGGTGACCGGCGACCGGCGGATTCTTGCTATCGGAGCCCATTAGGCCGGTATGGACGATTACTTGATCGACGAAGAGTCGATGGCTCCGGAGCGACAGTCTCTGCTGCCCGGAGCAGGATTTTTTATTCCTGATGATCTCGAGCGTGATCAACAGATCGCGGAACTTGAGTCCGAACTAACCGACGCTGAAGTCATTGTTATTGCGGACCCCGATGCTGATGGATTAGCCAGTACCGCGTTGATTCGGACAGCATACGATGGGGCAGTGCTTGTGCCGGCCGGGCCACATGAACTTGCCGACGCACTGATACAAGTGGCAGAGTATAGTGCCCCGGAGGCACAGGTATTTGTCTGCGATCTTTGTCCGGATACGTTTGCGGACATCGAAACAGCCGTTGAGACGCTTACGCAACGAGACACAACACTTCGCTGGTTTGATCACCATCAGTGGGACACCGCGGTTGCAGAGTCGCTTCAAAATGCCGGCGTTGATCTCGTAGTCGGGGCATCAGACGAGGAATGTACAGCTGATGTCACACGTCGATCACTTGATGTGACCTTTCCCGAGCATCTCCAGGAGCTAACGGCTGTAACCCGTGATCATGATCTCTGGATTAAGGAGGATTCGCGGAGTGATGACCTGGCTGACTTCTCACGGTGGAGCGAGGACGAGGAAACCTACATTGAAACCGTGCGCGAGTATGGACCGGACCTACCAACAGAGGTAATGGAGATGCTGGATACACGACGGGAACAGAAGGCTGATCGCATTGATCGGGCTGTGCGACGAGCCGAATATCACGAAATCGGGCCTTGGACAGTCGGTGTGACCTATGGGCGGTGTTCGCAAAACGAGGTGGCAGAACATCTTCGAACCGAGGGAGCGGATGCTGCTGTTGTGATCAAGCCCTCTGGGCCAGCTTCAATTCGGGGGACAGACGCGTTTACACGCTGTCACGAGGTGGCACAGCAGGTAAACGGCGGTGGGCATCCAAAGGCAGCCGGGTGCAAACCCGAAATTTATGATGACATGCTTGATTATGCGCACCACTGGACGACACAGGGCGCCGTCGCGAAACGAACCATTCTGGATGCGTTTCATACCCTGGCCGAGGAAACCGCCTGATCAACGGCTGACTGGTGTCCGTTGCCTGAGGGGAGGCATACCGACGATCATCAAGTAAGCGACGGTAATTACACCGTCCACCGTCGGGAATACGCTGTACCACAGGAACACTGCGCGTAGGCATGAATTACATCGCCATCGGCATATCGACCACCAACCGCCTCGTTCTGCGGCTCGAAGAAGGCCAACAAAATCTGGACAGTTCCATCACCACATTCCGGGCAGGAACCACTAGTAAGGTCTGGATCAATCTCACCGGAGGGGTCCATTGCCCGTTGTGCAAATGTCATTGCTGGTTGTCCGGTTGCCGTCTGAAACACCTGACGACCGGTTTCGCCACTGAGCACCAGTAGAATGCCATCCTCAACGCGGTGCCCGTATGAAGCAAGTTGGTCGGGATCGTCAACGGCCGTATCGGCAAGGTAAATAACGACATCCTCGGGTCGTTCACCCGCCCGAAATGCTGCAACAGTATCGTGCATGGCTTGTATAGGATGACGACATCAAAAAACGCGCCGTTTTGCCACCTGGTCAGGTACCCACCGCTAAAGCGGTGGACTTGTCAGTGGACTCCCCCTCTGGCCACGAGACGTGGCAGGCGTAAACTCACCGTTCGCGTTCACCATCCCTGACTTGAGGGCGACCTGACAGTCCGCCCGTCCAGCCCCAGACTTGAGCCAGTGCTGGACAAGACGCCACCCGATATTCCGAGCGGCGTTGTAATCCGCGCGAAGTTCCGTCCCACACTTCAGGCACTCGAACTCGTCACCATCGCGGTTATCCTCGTGCGTGAACCCACACTCCGAGTGGCTACACCGTTGTGACGTGTACTGTGGCTTCACGTCGTCCACGAGGATACCGTACTCTTTGGCCTTGTACTCAACGAGTTCTTGGAGCTTGTTGAACGCCCACTGTTGGAATTTGGAAGCGTTCGAGATACGCTCTCGGATGTGTTTCAAGTTCTCGAACGCGATTGCATCGCAGTTGTGCCGTCGTGCCTCAAGAACCAGTGTGAGTGCGACACGATGCAAGTAGTCCTCGCTCCAATTCGAGAAGCGATTCCCGATGGATTTCAACGTCAAGTGGGCACTCCGAGTACCTGCCTGTTTTGACCTCCTCCAACGACTGAAGTCGTGGGATTCCTCCGTGGGTAATCCAACCAGATTGATTACCCCGGCTGTGAACTTGCGGGTTCGCTGATACACCTTCAGCCCCTTACAGGGTGTGGCGTTTTGGCTATCCGCTTAGTGTTGCTCTCCCTGACAGGAGTGGCACTCACGGGCGTCCAGCACCGTGAGCAGCAGGCCGGGCCATCGGCCCACCTCCCCGTTGCAGCCACAAGAGGGGAGTCCTATCTGGTGACATGCCAAC
>JBEQBL010000071.1:0-8209 GCA_041639835.1 Salinarchaeum sp. | reverse complement strand
TATGGTTTGATCATATTATCTGGTCGCTCTACCGAAATAAAATACTCACCTATCTCTTGTTTGTGCCTGACTGGTGCCCATGGCTTGCTCTTCTGTCTGGAGTCTGGGTGAGTATCATGCGTCTTCCCTGTCGGTGACAAGCCGGTCTCGCAGTGCCGCGTTCATCTCCGTCACCGGTGCTTCATGTCCTGTCCATCGCTCAAATGCAGCGACCCCCTGAAAAAGCAACATCCAGGCACCATCAATCGTTTGGGCCCCCACAGCTTGTGCTTCCTGTAGCAGGCGTGTCTCTAATGGCTGATAGACGGCATCCATCACAACTAACTCCTCATGTAATGCGGCTGCTGGGACTGGTGTTGCATTAGAGTCCATACCAACACTTGTGGCATTCACCAGTATATCGGCATCCCGGCAGGCCGACACAAGCGTCTCATCCGTGAGTCTGCCCCCTGTAGCATGGTCAATCTCGTCCGCCAAGGACTCGGCTTTCGCTTTGGTTCGATTGTGGATGCGGACCTCGGCGCCGGCCTCTGACAGTGCAAAGGCAACGGCACGACCGGCCCCACCGGCACCGACAAGTACCGCCGTCTGATCGGCTAGGGGCACATCGTGATGCGCAAATGCCCGCTGGACACCATCGATATCGGTATTATGCCCTGTCGGTGTATCACCGGAGAAATCAATCGTATTTACCGCCCCAATGCGGCGGGCTGTTTGATCCGGTTTGACGGCCTCGAGTACCGCCTGCTTATACGGAATTGTCACGTTTAACCCCGCAATCCCAAGCGCATCGGCGCCGTGTACTGCCTGTATCGCATCCTCCGGCTCAAAGGTGACATATCTCGCATCGAGATCGATCGCGCTGTACCCAGCTTCATGCATCGGTGGCGACAGTGAGTGTTCAACTGGGCTCCCGATTAACCCATACACGTCCATAGGACATCCTTACTGGCCCATCTCAAAGCGTTTCCGACTCCTCATCTTGGATGCGAATGGCTATGCTTATCGACAGCAAAGCGCGTCACAGACTGTGATTGGGATTGTCGTTAGCCATGCTGATGTGGCCTCAGAGACAATCGGTGAACAGTTACTTGCCTGTGCTGACTGGGAGGAACGCGTTGATACCGCGCGTGACCCTGCCAATGGCGGGGGTACCTACTACCGCCATGCTGACTTTTCGTTGCGAACCTTTGATTCGTTACATCTTTATCTGGATGATGTCGCAACGGTGTTCGACGATCCCTCGCTTGTTATCGTTGCCTCTCGTCATTCTGGGGAGACTGGACCCTTGCTGACCGCCCACCATACGGGTAATTTTGGTCCCGCAGACTACGGCGGAAAGCCTCGGACCCTCGCCCGAGCAGCCCCGAACGCTACCGCGACAGTGATCAACGCTCTCGATCGGTACGCGCCTGCAGCGTATGATGTTGGTATGGAATGCACCCACCATGGACCGACATCCGTCGGTGCCCCCTCATTGTTTGTCGAGCTCGGCAGTAGTGAGTCCGAGTGGTCCGATCCCGATGGCGCCCGTGCTGTTGCCAAGGCGATTCTTAGTATTGATGGGGTGGCGCCGGATCGACAGCGAACTGTTGTCGGCATTGGAGGCGGACATTATGCGCCTCGGTATACGCGATTGCTACTGGACACTGACTGGGCCGTTGGCCATGTCGCCGCCGACTGGGGACTTGAGGCAATGGGGGAGCCGGATCCTGCTGTCATCGAGCAACTCTTTGCTAACAGTCATGCCACACATGTCCTGTTTGATGGCACATATCCGGAACTGGAAACGCTTGTTAGAAATCTTGGAGACAAGCCCGTCGCCGAGACCTGGCTTCGCGAGACAGCCGGGGTTGCTCTCT
The DNA here is from genome assembly GCA_041639835.1 of Salinarchaeum sp. Classification (GTDB taxonomy): domain Archaea; phylum Halobacteriota; class Halobacteria; order Halobacteriales; family Salinarchaeaceae; genus CAZFMU01. The sequence continues at coordinate 6,347 of JBEQBL010000071.1, read as the reverse complement.
CAGCCGTCGATCGTCTTGAAGCTGCTCTATGTCCGATTGCCGATGGGCTTCGGATTGGCACTCCAGCAACAACCTGGTCGCCAACTGATGACCCAGCTGTTGTTCGCTCAGTACCCTCAGCACTGCTTGATGCTGCAGCCGGACTTGATCGCGAGCAGACACAAGCAGCACTTGCTCGGACCTGCTTGGCCTTTCGTGTGACCGATCAGGGGATTGGTATCGCTGAGTCCGTTGCCCTGCCGACATCGGTGACAGTCTCATCACCGTATGCATCACAGCTTCCACCTGCACTGGTAGACGCTCTTGGCACCATTCTTGAGCAGAAGTATGACTCCGTTGAGGTCACGGCCGATGTGGTCCGTGCTGAACGAACCGCGTTTGACCCCGCCCAAGCGGCTGCCCTTGGCGTTCCGGAGGGCCCACAGTTCGGGCAACTCGCAAACGGACAGTCAGTCGAAGTTGATGGGGAGACAATCTCTCCGGATGCCGTCCAAACCCGTGAAGTCGATCGGTTCCCCCTGTCCTGATTCCGGTCACTGTTTGCTCAAACGGGGGCCTTTTTATCCACGGGGCCATTACAACCGCTTAATGCGACAGCATTCGCCATCGTCGTTTGATACCGCCGGCGCACTCAATCGATCTTCGCGTGCCCCCAGTGATCCGTATACGCCACAGCTGGGCACGCTCCCGGAAAATGATCTCACTCAGGACGACTTAGAGAATGTCAATAAAACGGGAACAACGACCATCGGGATCACGACGGCAGACGGCGTCGTCATTGCAACCGATCAGCGTGCGAGTCTTGCTGGGCGGTTTGTCTCGAATAAGAATGTGCAGAAAGTTGAGCAGATCCACCCACAGGCGGCCATGACGATGGTTGGGTCCGTTGGTGGCGCCCAGTCATTTATTTCTAGCCTCCGTGCGGAATCAAACCTCTATGAGGCCCGACGTGGCAAGCACATGAGCATGGAAGCGCTCTCAACGCTTGCCGGAAACTTTGCTCGTGGTGGGCCATTTTTCATGATCAACCCGATTCTTGGCGGCATTGACGAGGAAGGTTCACATATCTACAGCATTGATCCTGCCGGCGGTGTTATGGAAGACGACTACACCGTCACCGGGTCCGGTATGCAACTCGCCTATGGCACACTGGAGCAGGAGTATGAACCTGATCTCTCAAATGAGGAGGCTATTCCTGTCGCCGCACAGGGTATTCAGAGTGCCGCCGAACGTGATACCGGCTCCGGTAACGGAATCTACGTTGCTGAGATCACCGAAGACGGTGTTGAGATCCACGGTCACGAAGCATACGAGGACCTGCTGTAATCCGGGTGCGAATTGCATTGGCCTCGCGCGTGATCGGCGGCCATGCACACGGCCCCGGTCATGTCCCCCCACATGAAAACGATCAAAGATAGCGTTCACGGCCATATCGACATTACCGGCGTCGCTCGCGATCTGCTTGATACGCCGGCTGTCCAACGACTTCGTCGAATCGCTCAACTCGGTACGGTCTCACTGGTGTATCCATCGGCCAATCATACCCGATTTGAGCATAGTCTTGGCGTTTATCACCTTGCTGACCGGGCTGTTGATTACCTCTCACTCCGTGAGCCTCATGCAACCCATCTTCGGGCAGCTGCCCTCTTGCATGATATCGGCCATGCGCCATTTAGCCACAACATTGAATCACTGATCCACCGCCGGACAGGCAAGTATCACGACCAGATTGCCGAGTTAATTACCGCTGGGGCTGTTGGTGAGACACTGAAAGCCCACGATATTGATCCCCAGGCTATTGCCGACCTTGTTGCCGGCCGTGGGACATACGGCGCAGTTATTTCGGGTGAACTTGATGTTGATCGGATGGATTATCTCGTTCGTGATGCCCATCACACCGGCGTGCCATACGGCACAATTGACCAGGAACGACTTCTCCGAGGACTCTCCTTTCGGGACGGACAACTTGTTCTTGGCCCGGGCAATGTTCAGACCGCTGAGAGTCTGCTGCTTGCGCGAGCGCTGATGACCCCAACGGTCTATGACCATCATGTCGCTCGCATTGGCAAGTCCATGCTTCGACGGGCAACGGAGCGACTCCTTGCTGAAACATCACATACTGCCGCTGCGGTCCGTCGCTTTGATGATCCACAACTTCAGGTCGCCTTACGACAGTCTGCGGCGACCGAAGAGTATGCCACCCGACTCGATACGCGTACACTATTTAAACGTGCTGTCTGGGCCGAACTTGATGCTGTTCCGGAGTCAGTCATCGCCGCCGATCATCAACAGGTTCGCACATGGGAACGGTCAATCGCCGATCGGGCCGCTGTCCCCCCGACGGAGGTTATCGTTGATATCCCCTCCCGGCCACAGATGACAGAGAGCACCTCGCGAGTGGTTATCGGTGGTGACGTCCGTTCGCTTGAAGATCATTCCCCGCTTGTTGATGCCCTCCGTGCAGCCAGCCGATCCCAGTGGCGACTCGGTGTCTACACACCCACAGTCAATACCGATGGTGTTGGCCAGGCAGCTGTGTCGGTGCTTGGACTTGATTCCAGTAGCCTCCGTATCAAAGATCCGGGGGTTCGACCAACGACACTTGATCGGTTTCTCACCGATCACTAGCTCTGCTTTGTCTCGACATACAGTGAGCTACCGTGTGAACCCGACTTTCTATACTTGCTCCGTGTCAGAGTTATAGACCCACATCCGGATTTGCCATCGTTTATATCCATCCGTGGCGGACAACACGCTGTGTTTGCGTGTATCGCTTTGTCCCACAGTCGGTCTTCTGACGGCCGTGATCGGCTATGGAGTTGACCGGAACGATCCTTCGGGGTCGATCATTTGAGCCAATTGACGGGCGTCTCATCATTGAGGATGGTGAGATCACTGCCATTGAGTCGGCCTCCGTCGCGTCGACCCGACTTATTGCGCCAGCGTTTGTGAACGCTCACACGCATCTTGGTGATTCAATCGCCAAAGAGGCCGGCGGTGGACTTGATCTTGAAGCACTCGTCGCTCCCCCGGATGGACTAAAACACCGACTGTTGCGGGCGGCAGATGCTGATGCTCTCATTGAGGGTATGCGACGTTCTCTTCGTTACATGCAGGCTGGCGGGACCGCGACCGTGCTTGAGTTTCGAGAGGGTGGTGTCACCGGGGTGTCACAACTTCGACAGGCCGCGGCTGACCTCCAACTTGACCCGGTTATTCTTGGCCGCGAGTCAATTGCGGCTATGGAACAGGCTGATGGCTTTGGCGCTAGCGGAGCCAACGATGCCGACTTTACCGCTGAGCGGCAGGCAACTGCGGCAGCCGACAAATTGTTTGGAATTCATGCCGGTGAAGTTGATGCAAGCGATGTTGATCCGGCGCTTGACTTAGATCCGGATTTTATTGTTCATGGAATTCATCTCCAAGAGCGGCACTTTGAGCGTCTGACCAAGCAGGACATTCCCGTGGTTGTGTGCCCACGCTCTAATGCGACCACTGACGTTGGCTTGCCACCAATTGAACAGCACTTAGAGCATACAACCGTTGCTCTTGGCACCGACAACGTAATGCTCAGTTCGCCATCAATGTACCGCGAAATGGCCTTTACTGCAAACTTATACGATATTCCGGCTACTGAGGTCCTTGCGATGGCGACATATCGAGGGGCAGAGCTGATTGATTCGGATCTTGGTGTCCTTGCGCCGGGGCGCCCAGCGGCACTACAGGTACTCGATCTTACCTCGGATAACCTTGCAGGTGTTACTGATCCGGTCCGGGGACTGGTACGTCGCGCCGGGCACGCTGATGTGCTTCGGACTATCCTTCCTCCCGCTGGCTATCTTCACGATTAGGGCACAACCGGTTTAATACGTACGGAGTTGGTACTCGCCGGCGAGTCGATACGACTGGTTATGTTATGCTCAGCTAATTAGTGACACCGTTCCGGCGCTCTAGCACGGGGACTCCTCCGGTAGGGGCTCGGAGACCGACCCATTGAGATAGCGACCGATTCCTGCAGATGCTATCCGAAACATGAATTCTCGTTATTCTCGTCGTACCTCCCGTATACCGCGGTAGGCATTCAATCGGAGTTCATCCGTACGGGCCCCGGACCGCGAACCTGATCGAAATATGTGTCAAGTGTGTCGGTGTCGGTCGGACGGTTGTTCAGTAAAACCGGGATGGGAACGGTCGGGGCTCCATCAACAAGATCCTCAAGCACGACCAGTCGTTCACGCGCTCGTGACATGCCGACATAAAAGACCCGTCGTTCGTTGTCGGTCAACGTTGGAACCGGATTCGTCGTCTTTGTAAACTCATCAACCTTTGGTACAGCAGTCGGATCCTCAATACTGGCAGCCATCTGTTCGACCACCTTCTCGGTCAGGTCTGTGGCAACAAAGACGTGATCTGCCTCACGACCCTTAGCAGAGTGAATCGTTCCCACTCGAATCCGATCGCGATCGATTGTTTGTCCGTGGCTGAAATACGCCGCTATACTCTCAGACTGGAACGACGTAATTTTCCGTGTCATATCCGCGGCCGCAGTTGGCCCGGGCATAAACGGTGCGTGTTCGGTGATCAACTCGGGATCGATGGTCAGGTCAGTTAGATCCTCAACCCCGGCATCCTCTTGGCGCTCATCAATCGCGTCAAAGAGGTCATCACGATCATTGGTCCCAAATGCGGAATCAGCAAGCATGTCGGCCAGTCGGCGGGCTTGCAGTCCAGTGATCGAATCGCCGTTATCAACGGCCTCAATAGCGGTCACATACTGTGCAAGCCGGTCTGTCCACATCCGCTGGTCGGTCATCACCTGGAAGGGATACCCCTCCGGAAGGAACTCGTCGATAAACTGGAACATCTGGTATCGAGCCCGGAACAGGATCATAATTGTCCCTTCTTCGCGCTCGACGGTCCGTCGTATCTCTCGAACGAGATCAAGCATTGAGGGGCTTTCCATGGCCTCAACAGTGCCGCCTTCCTTTCGTGGATTCAGATCCTTGTCTTGCCGTTTGTCGATATGGCTGATCTCTTGATTGACAACGTTAAGTACGTTTGAGGGCAGTCGATAGGAGTTTGGAAGCACGACATCCTCGCTGACGACCTCATCAAGCAGGAGATTCGGATCGGCCCCTTGCCATGAGTAGACGACCTGATCATCGTCTCCAGCGAGTAACACTTGCTGTACATGCGGTCGCCACTCGGCATAGACAGCATACTGCAGTGTTGTAATATCCTGAAATTCATCGATAACCAGGTAGTCGACATTTGGAACCCGTGAACTGCCTTTCACCCGCTCAAGCATATCCGCAAACCCGACCAGATCCTGGTCGCCTTTGTATGCCCGCCAGGCACGAATTGCCTCTGGCACATCGACACGGTCGTCATCGCTTGGCCAGGTCGGGGTGTATTTATTCCCATCCTGAGCATTGGGGTCAATATCCGGTGGCAACCGTACCGTTTCCACATCCCACTGGAACGGAACATCATACCAGTCGGCAACATCACGACGGGTTCGCTGTAGCCACTGGCTGGTAGCGATAATCTTGTTCCCCAGTGTCGTTGATCGGGCTGTCCGCCGCGCCGCACCGGAATATTCATCCTCAAACTCAAGGCCATAGTCCTCACAAAACTCCTTTTTATCAGAGTCAGAGACCACATCGCCCCGTGAGAGGTTCAACAGCTCGTAGGCCTTTGCGTGCATCGTACAGACGTTGCCTTTTAACGAGCGCGGCGATACATCAAGCCGCTCGGCCAAGCGGTCGCGAATCTCCGCGGCTGCAGCGCGGGTATATGAGACAACAAGTACATCGGAGACATCGACATCATCTGATGTGAGAATATCCTCGACGCGGTCAAGAAGAGCGGTCGTCTTCCCGCTTCCCGGCCCCCCGAACAATCGGGTCACGGTCGTGTCTGGGTCTGCCATAACCGAATACCAGGGGAGCGACCGTTATAAGACCGGGGGTTTCCGTTGTCGGGAGGCTAATCACCGTGCTTAGCCATGTCGTGGCGACCGCGCATCGCGGATTTCACTTCCTTCGCGGATCTTGTCCTCGCAGTTCGGACACACTCGCGGTTGATCAACGCCACGCGGTGTAAACACACGTGCGTAAGCGCGGGTTACAAAGGCCCCACAGTTCTGGCATCGAGGCATCGTGTGATCGGTCGAACATGACACAAAACAAGGGTATAAACCTTCTGTCAGAATCAACCTTTTCCGACGGTTACGGAATAATTCAAGGCGAAAGCCTCGCGCTTTAGCGCGGGGATAAAACCGAAATAACATGCTACAAACCATGCAGCATACCCACGTTGTAACCCCGAAATTTATCTTATTTGAG
>JBEQBL010000070.1:0-8233 GCA_041639835.1 Salinarchaeum sp. | reverse complement strand
ATGTCCCTACCGGGAGGTGAGAACAACAAGAATGTCTCGGGCAATCAACGCTTATGCGGGGTCTTCAAGCTCAAAGACGGCCACTAACTCCTCCTCAAGGACAGTCACATATCGATCAAGAACGGCATCAAGATTCTCTGCTTCAAGTCGCTCGCTCGCATCATCAGGCAACGCAATACGAAAGTGGCCATCGCCGTCGTAGAAAGGTTCACTTTCGGCGAGAATACGCTGATCAATCCCGTGGATCAGATCGGAATCATACTCCTCAGTCATCCGTTCGAAGGCATTGCGGTAGGCCTGCTGAAGTTCCATGAAATAATGGTCATACTTCTGTTCGAATTTCTCCGGGTCAAAGGCCGTCATATCAGCCATGTTGGGCCAGACAATATAAAGCACACCGGAGACGGGTCCACGTCACACGCAGTTAGGCTGACTCTGCAGGTGCAGCCGTCTGCGTTGCCAACTGCTCGCTTACCCGCCACAATCGGCCAGCAGCGGTATCGTCGCGGGCCGCAGATGACGGTGTTGCCGGACTACAGTCCGCATAGTATCCGCCGGATGCATCAGCCACTGCCGTATGCACACCTAAGTACAGAATCGTGGCCGCACCGTCAACAGGCGTATCGAAGACAGCTGATGAAATCCGAGTTGGTAGTCGGTCAGCCGCCTGGATAATGGTTGAGAGTGGGGTAGGGAGATTTCGGGCGAAGCCACTACCGGGGATTGCTCCGGGATGAAGACAGGTCGCTGTAATGTTATCATCACCCCAACGACGGGCGAGTTCGCGGGTAAAGAGAATGTTGGCAAGTTTTGATCGCGAATAAGCAATCATGCCCGTTCCGGTTTCCGGCTCGGTGAGGGCATCAAAGTCAATTGTGACACTCTGATGAGCCTCCGAGGAGGTTGTCACAACACGGCCAGCGGCCGCTGCTAACTCCGGGCGAAGTTCCTGGGTGAGCACAAATGGAGCGAGATGGTTGATACCAAACGTATAGGCAATCCCATCAGCAGTCACCCCACCGCTTGGGAACAGGCCCCCGGCATTGTTGACAAGCACATCAAGTTCATCAACGCGGTCATGAATGGTGGTTGCCATGTCACGCACCGCTTGAAGCTGTGCGAAATCAGCTTCCAAAAACCAGGCATTGGTCGCCGCTGTCGTTGCAAGCTTATCACACACTGCCTGTCCGGCCTCAGCGTCACGACCGTGTACAATCACCTCAGCACCAAGCCGACCAAATGCCAGTGCGGCTTCACGGCCAATGCCGCTTGTTGAGCCGGTAACCAGCACAGTCATATCAGAAAGATCGCGATCGGCAACACCAGCTATCACTTCCGGACGACGCGTTGTCATCAATACCACATATGGCTGCTACGGCAAAGTCCATTCCGGTTGAACAGATGAAAAGTCATAATTAGGCTGCCGGAACATACTGTCTCTCCGCTGTATCTGTCATCTTTCTGGAAGCGGGGACCCCCGCCGTGAACGGCAGGAGAAGCGCGTTCGGATACTGTGACACTACCGGAGTCGGCAGGGTTGAGTTCCCCACTGATACATAGCACTTACCAAGCATAGTTATGATATCCCACAATACACTCCGCGTCGATCAAAATGGACGAGGGGGAGGGGCACCCGTAGGCGTGCCCTGAACTCGGGGGTGGATGACACACCGCCGCTCCCGCCGCATCTTGCGGCGGTGAAGCGGTGAGAGGCCACCGAGAATGAAAGCAGTGTGAGCCAGCCGATCGCCACGCTCCCGTGGCAGCCGTGCCTTGCCGGATAAAGACCGGCGAGAGTACGCCCAAGCAAACAGACCAGTTCACTCGGGCAGAACGCTGTGCGTGTACCCTACGTCCGCCGATAAAAAAGGTGGTGCGGAAACCCATCATGGGTGAAAGCTCCGCGCTTTGGGGCGGGCATAGTTTACGTGTACCTAGCAGATACATCAGGATCAATGACAGTCGCCTTCCTTGGTATCGGTGCGGATTCAACAAATGCGACACCGACACCGCCAGTTGATGCTAGTGGTCGGTTTGAGTATATTCCAATTCCCGAGTCGGAGCCGACAACCGAATCAAAGACCTATGGAACAGTCTCACTGCGTCATCGACCCGGAACGATGGCAACGTATCTCGATGCAATTGACCCACATGGAGATGGAACGCACACGATTCGAGGCACTGAACTTGCTAATTGGCCACTGCACCACGATCCAAACTTCGAAGCCCTGACCTTTGGCGAGTCACCGAGTCGGCCGGCGTATACGGCTCGATTGGGGGAGCTCACGTCTGGCGATCTCCTTGCGTTCTATACCGGGTTGTCCGATCCAGCCGACCAGTATCGGCATCGATATCTTATCGGGACAATGACAGTACAGTCACTGACCGAGGTCACCGAGCCGGATCACGCCGCAGAGTATCACGCCCAACTGCCGGAAAACGCACACGTCAAACGGCACATGGCAACCGGCGAAATGGCACCCGGCACCGTGCTGGTTAATGGGACAACGCCCGGTGGGCGATACGATCGTGCTATCCGGATCAGTACCCATCACGGACGTGGCCATCATTATCTAACTGACCGTCTACAACAGCAGCTACAGCCACGACCTGGTGGGAATCCGGATCGTAATGCGTACTTAGGTGGGGTCAAAAAGGCACATCTTCTGACAGTATCCCCAGACCGGTTTCGAGCCATCATTGACCGCGAACGCGAGCGTCAAGGACTGTAATCAGCTAACTTGTCCACAAAAACAATAAGCTGTGCTAGACAGCGCCAAGATGTGATTATACATATCTGCTATTCGCCAACGGGTGAGGAGTCAGTGGTAGACTCATGATCACCAAGTTCCTCCATAACACGCTGGTGAAACTCCTGAAGGACGGCACTTTCATCCTCAGCAAGCACAACATCACTGGCTGCAAGTGTTGCAAGGCCAAAGGACCGCGGGGAAGGGGTATCAAGCGTCTGGGTGGTAACTGTGACATCATCGGCCTGAATGCGCTGGCAGAACCATTCAATAGCCGCGACGTTGAGTTTATCCTCGAGAATCTCACGATAGGTCTCCTCAATGACCGCAAAATCCTCAAGCTCTTGGGCAAAGGAGAGCAGCATTTCACTTGAGACCTGTTGCTGGCTTGCGGACTTTTCATGTCCCTTGTACCGTTTGAGGATCATCAGCGATCGCGTGGCGTTAATCCGGAAATACCGCTTGAGCAGGTCTGTACCATCAAGACTTGCTCGCAGGTCGCCACGGACGGCTGTGGGATCAATCGTCTCGACAAGTCGTTGAAGATCGACTTTCCGATTCAAAGGCATGGTCAAAGTAAAGCCGTTGTCGGCGACGGCCACGGAAATATTCGCATTGGTCTCCTGGGCACAGTAATACGCCAATAATCGAGAGAAGCCATCATTGAACCGGCGACCATAGAGCGTGCGAACATGGTAGTGGCGCCGGTATTCGTCACGGTCACGTTCGACCTCAATGACCATCCTATCAGGGGTGCTAAGACTCTCCGCCCCGGCATAGCGTTGCTGTGCGTCATACAGTCGGGTCAGCGCCCGGACAGAGCGGTCATCAAGCGGGAACTCACGGAGCCAGCGCCGAACCGCAGTAGGACCATCGGCTATTAGCCGATCAAGGATCTGTTGTTGAAAGCGGAGAATTTCACGTCCCAGGTCAAACGAAAGCGGCAGTCGCTCACTGTACCAAGACGGAACCGTCGGTCTGGCGCCGGTGGGGTCAACATAGACCTTTGACCCACGTCGGTACCGATACTCAAACCGATCGCCACCAAGCACAAACACATCCCCCTGTTCCAAAGTATCGAGATACTCCTCATCAAGCGTCCCCACCCAGTCGTCATTGGCCCGGGTAAACACATCAACACTGAAGCTATCCGGGATTGTGCCGATATTCGTCATATAGATCATCCGAGCCAGTCGGCCACGTTTCCCGATTAACGGTTCGCCAACCGGATACTTTTCATGATGATGGTCACCTGATGGTGGGTCATTGGTATCTCGCCAGACCTTCGCATAGACATCACGGTCCTCAAGCCCATCATACGCAGCGGTCAGATAACGCATCAACTGCTCAAACTCAGCGTCGGAGTAGTCCCGGTATGGATATGCCTGTCGCAGGATGGCCTTAATCTCTCGCTCGGGCCGCAGGTCGGCAATGGCCATCCCATAGACATGCTGGGCAGCCACATCCTGAGCGCGTTCGGGAATTGAAACCGCATCGACAAACCCATCCGCGGCCTTTTTGATCATCACCGCACATTCCACGAGTTCGTCCCGATCAAGGGCGATAACCCGACCAGTAACCGTTTCGCCGACCCGATGTCCAGCCCGACCAACGCGTTGGAGAAGTTCGGCCACGGATTTTGGCGACCCAACTTGGACGACCAAGTCAACATGCGGCATATCAATCCCTAACGCAAGGCTCGTCGATGACGTCACAACATCAAGCTCACCAGCCTTAAGTCCCGATTCAATGCGCTCACGCTGGGCCTTTGAGAGACTGCCATGATGGCAGCCGGAGTTAGTATCATCGTACCCATACTGCTCGCGGAGATTATGCAGCATACGCTCGGCGCCGGACCGGGTGTTCGCAAAGACAATGGTGTTAGTATGCTCTTGGATAAGGGCATGAAGCCGCTGGTAGAACTGATCGGTAACCACCCCCGGCGGCGTATTAATTAGATCGTCAGTTGGACAGTACAGTTGAAGATCAAACTCACGGGCAAAGCGGGTATCAACAACCTCGAAGGGGCGGGATGGTCCCCCCGGAGATGTGCGTCCAACAAGAAACTCACCAACGTCACGAAGGGGCTCAATCGTTGCCGAACAGCCGATCCGCGTTGGTGACCCATTGGCCAGAGCTTCCAGACGTTCAAGACTGACCGAGAGATGGGTCCCCCGTTTTGACTCGGCAAGAGCATGGATCTCATCGACAATGACATACTCAACCGTTCGAAGCTTCTCGCGGAATTTCGGGGAATTAAGCAGAATAGCAAGCGTCTCCGGTGTTGTATTAAGGATATGGGGAGTCTCTCGAAGCATCCGCTGGCGCTCGCTGTCATCGGTATCTCCATGTCTGATGGCGTGGCGAATACCAAGATCATCGGCCGTCGCCTCAATTTCCGAGAGGGGTTGGGTGAGGTTACGGTGGATATCATTGGCCAGGGACTTCAGTGGTGAGACATACAGACAGTAGACGGAGTTATCCAGTCCAGTTGTCTGCTCGCGCTGAATGAGGTCATCGATAATCATCGAAAACGATGCCAGCGTATTATGTAAGAACAGCCCGCCAGTACCGCCGACAAAATTGTGTGTCTCAGGAACGCTGAGATCAATGATTGGTCCGGTATAGGGCACCTCTACGATGTTGGTGATACGCGTCCATTGAACAGCGGAGGGTGAGTGGGCGTGATCCAGGGCTGTCTGTGAAGCCGTTCCGCCGTCCGGACGCGCTGTGAGATGCGGTGCCTGATAGCCAGCAACAGTCTGGACCCAGCGGTCAACAGGAGTCACAGGGACAGAGAGTGTGCCCGCCTCGGCTGTGTCGTGATCGATCGTCGGAAAGACATCAAGCGACAGAAGAAGGTAGGTGAGTTGCTCGCGGCGTGGCGCTGATTCACAGGAAAGTTGCCAAGCATCTGCGGTTCGGGTCCCAGCCAGGGCAAACAACGTTCCAAGAAGTCGACGCTTGCTTTCTGTCGGCACATTAAGCGCCCACTCTGGAAGCGGTGTCGCCTGCCCCACGGCTGTCTCCGGTGTGAAGACGGTATCAAGAAAGCTCAGCGCGACCGGATCGATAATTGCTTGCTCGGTATCGCGATCAGTGATGCCAAAGCATGTCCGCAAAGCCGCTGTAATAACATCGTCTGTTGATGCTTGATCCCCGTTAGCAAGGCGAATACGCGTGAGGTGTCCGGCGGCAGACCGGTGCTCGGTGCCGACAGCCGCAACAGCACCGACAAGTTGGGCAACAGCCGGAGTCACCTGGGTTGGGTACTGATACTGCCTGTACTCACCCATCGAATCGGAGATAATAAGCGTTTCCGAGGGCGGGATAGAGGCAGCCGCCTCAAGACGCGCAACAGCTGTTTGGGCCCATGGCGCATCCGTTTGATCTGCAGTAACGGCCGTCTGCAACGCCTTGGGAGTAGTATCAAGTTGGTGTGCTAACGATGCTGGCGAGAAATCAGCAATAGCCAGTGCATGGTGGTATGCTGCCGGCGACAGATCCGCCAGCGTCTCCGCGTTGGTAAGCTGATCGCAAGCAGCGGTCGCATCAGCACGAATACAGACAGTCCGGTACTGGTGACGAAGGGTGTCAATAGCGGGCGTAACAGACAGGGGATAGGGGTCTGTTGGGAGGTCAACATGACTGGGCACACCAATGCGATCCTGCTCATGTAGCGTTCCTGCCGCTCGCCACTCGGTGTGGCCGTCGGCATCAACCAACAGGGGATGGGCCGGGGTCACCTCAACGGACCGTCCACATGCCGTTTCAAGCCGTATGAGTGGCCCATCATACGATTCAATATAGACCATGGCCGGGTGCTGGCTGACAGCATCAGCTGTGTGAGCAAGCGAGGAGACAGCAACATCACTCGCGCACAACAGGCCAGTATCATCAACGGTCGCCAGCGGTCTGGTAGCGGTCTCCATCAGCTGGTGGCCATCCATAACAGTTGCATGACCGTTGCGATGAACCAGAACAGGAGTGTCCGGACGAATACACTTCCCGGATCCGGTCGGTGCACAGATGAGTGTATTTGTATCGGAGTCAATATGCGGAATAGCCTGTCGCTGTGGCGGGGTAAACAGCCCGTCATTTTCCGAAACATACTCGCCAAAGGTGTCAATCCACCACTCGGCCAGCGGATCGGAAAATCGCTGGAGAACATCAAGATCGGAAACCGCCGCAGGGTCAATACCGGCAGCCTCTACCCGGCGCTCAACGTCCATTGATTCGTGTCTATCGCTGGGCCCCTAAATGGGTTGTCGAAGCGTACAACTGGACCATAGATCCTGGAAAGACGGGCCAGTCAATCGGCAGACGCGATGGCAACGACACATCAGGATCCAAAGTGGGCACGCTGCTGTTAGTGTGGACAGTACAGGCGAAGAACCGAAGACTCCCCGGATGGCATGCAGATGGTTGGCACGGACTATACCCCGCTGCTTTTCCAGCTACCAAGTGTATCATGAATCATGGACGTGACGTTTCTTGGCACCGGCAGCGCAATGCCGACAGGCGAGCGGGCGCAGACAGGAATTGTGGTATCAGAGGGCCGTGATCGGGTGCTGATAGATTGTGGCAGTGGCGTGTTGCAGCGATTACAACAGTATGGGCCAGGATACGAGCGGATTTCAACGGTTTTGTTGACCCATCGCCATCTTGACCATGTTGCGGATTTACTTCCCCTGTGTAAGGCACGGTGGCTCGCTGGGGAGACAGAACTGACGATTGTGGGGGTCGAGGGAACCGAGGCACTTGTCGACGATCTCTTTGATACGCATGCGTACATGAAAGACCGTCTTGACCTGACTGTTCGTGATATTGGTCCGGGCACTCATGAGATCGGCGGCCTCACGGTCGAAGCAACACAGACCCAACATTCAGTTGCCTGTCTTGCCTACCGCTTTGGCGATCAATTTGCATTTAGTGGAGACTCGGAGGCGTTTCCAGAGTTAGCAACACTGTTTGATGAGGTCGCTGTCGGCGCACATGATTGTTCGTTCCCCGACGGGGTTGACGTCTCGAACCATCCGACACCAACGAGCCTTGGGGAAGCCTTTGCAGAGGCCACCCCGGACCTTGGACGGCTGTATCTGACGCATTTCTATCCACATGCTCAGGGAGAGGAATCAACAATGGCGGAGACTGTACAGGAGTACGTCGAGACCGATGTTCGTGTTGCCGAAGACGGCCTGACAGTGAGTATTAAACAGCACTGAGCTACCCGACGTGGTCACTCAAGAAGGCCAAGATCCTCAGCGACGAGATCCGTAAGATGACGACGAATCTCGGGGTCAACATGCGCGACCGACTCGCCATCATGGAGTCGCTGGTTATGCCGCGAAATCGTCTCCTGAACCTCTGCCAATGGCACTTCTGAGGTAGTTTCACAGGCCGGGCAGATCACCGGGACAGTCGGCGCTGACTCATCGGTCATATGTGTCATTGTCAGCAGTACGTTCAAAAGGCGTCCGGAT
>JBEQBL010000069.1:998-8235 GCA_041639835.1 Salinarchaeum sp. | reverse complement strand
TGGGTTCACGCACCCGAACAACCGCGACGGAGAGGAGTTTGAGTGTCTGAAATGCGGCTACGAGAACCACGCTGATTACAACGCGGCGAAGAATATCGGTCTTCGGTATCCCCGCCGGACCCAAACTGGCTCCGGTGGAGGCGCACCCGTAGGCGTGCCCTTAAACGGTGGGATGTTGAACGCGAACGGAGCGTATGAGCCACCTGCCGAGGTTTCGGCCAGAGCGAGAGTCCACGCTGAAAGCCAACGGTAGCCGTTGGTTAGCTCACGCGGGATAGTACTTCGTTGTCGGTCTTCTCCTACGGTTCACCCGGTGACTTTCGCCTTGCATGGCTGTACGGCTGAGTGGCCCCGGTCCCGAGTGAAGCAGTTACAGAGGGAGGATACAAGGGGTGGCATGCTATTGACTCTCGTTGATGAGTGCCCCTACAGAAACGCAGTTGATAGCGTTATGGGACAGCGGACGGCATATTCGTATCTGACTTATTGGCGGAACGAATAATACCGGTAATGGGACAGACACCAACCGACACAGTATTTGTTGCCGGCGCTAGCGGCGATACCGGTCAGGAACTACTTCGTGTGCTTGCATCATGTGACCTTCACATCAAGGCATTAACACGCTCACCGACAAATCGCGACCGGTTGCAGTCACTCGGTGCTGATGAGGTTATCATTGATGATTTGCTTGCGCCGACGGATCTTGAATCAGCACTTGCCGACGTTGATGCGGTGTTATCAACAGTTGGCTCCACACCGATGGATGCTGTAACTTCCGGACCACTTGTTGACGGTGCTGGCAACCGAACACTGCTTGATGCGGCGGTAACAGCAGGTGTTGATGCATTCGTGATGGAATCAGCAATCGGAGTACGGGGTGGCCCTGCGAGTCCACTTGCCACACTGTTTAATGTTGCTATCCGACCAATTCAACAAGCAAAGGCAACGGCTGAACAAGCAATTGAGGACGCTGAGATCCGACATACGATTGTACGCCCGGGAGTTCTCATCGGCGGTGAACGCACTCATGGCGTTACGGTCGCTGAGCCGGGGGCAAAGCTCTGGGGGGCAACCACGCGTGGGGATGTGGCCTACCTGATGGCAGCAGCCCTTGGGACCGATGCGGCAGCCAATCGGATTTTTGAGGTGGTGACTTATCCACGATTCCCGAATCGGACCGTCTCAATCGATTGGACACTCCCCTAAGACAAACGCCCCGACAGCCTTACGTCGCAGATGATCGCGGCTGGCTGCACGGCTGATAAATAACATGTTATAGCTTTTATTTGTGTACAGGGGGGATTGATGAGCATGTCTGACACCTACACAGGGGCGGATCTGTTCGTTGATGCGCTACAGCGCTATGGTGTCGAGTACGTGTTTGGTAATCCCGGAACAACGGAATTGCCGATTCTCGATGCACTCGCGGACAGCGACTTACAGTATATCCTCGCCTTACAGGAGGATATCGCCACCGGAATGGCCGCCGGATATGCCACACGGCGTCGGCAGCGGGCCATCGATACGGGGCCTCCACTTGGGGTTGTGAACCTGCATGTGACCCCTGGACTTGCACATGGACTTGGCAATGTCTTTGCCGCAATGTATGGTGGGGTGCCGCTGTTGGTGACAGCCGGAAACCACGAACGGGATTTTCGACATGAAGAGCCGATTCTAACAGGTGATCTAAAACAGCTTGCGCGGCAGTTTTGTAAGTATACGGTTGAGGTAACAGACAGCGAAGCATTACCGATGTTGCTTCGGCGGGCCGTCCGACGAGCACTAACACCGCCGATGGGACCGGTCTTTGTCGCCTTACCGGTTGATATAATGCGAACTCCAACAACACAATCGCCACAGCGATTAGGGGCGATTCCGACAGCCGGGACAGGAGATCCCGAGCAGGTTACTGCGGCGACAGAGGCCTTCACAAAGGCAACAGAACCGGTGATGGTACTTGGAGATCACGCCGCACGGGAAGGCCCGGAGGCAGCAAATGCAGCGGTCAAGTTGGCCGAAGCAACGGGGGCCAGAGTCCACAGCGAGATTCTCGGTGGCGAAATCGGCTTTCCAATGGAGCATGATCAGTGGCACTCCGCAATCGGCGTATCTGAGGCCGATGCACGAGCCGCGATGGATGGTGACGTGGTTGCGTTGATTGGCTGTTCGACTAATACAACGCTGATGAGACATGAGCAGCCGTTAATCGGCGAGGGGACGGCAATTATTCAAATCTCAAGTGATCCTCAGGAGGTTGGGAAAAACCATCCAGCAGATGTTGCCATCATTGGGGACCCGGGAGCGATTATGCAACAGATCGCTGACCAAGCCGCCTCGCGGATTGACGAGAACACAAGACAGCAGCGGATAGCGGCTATCGAGCAGTCAGTGGAGACTGACACGACATCCCCAGCCGAGACATTAACTGTCGAGGAGATCGTCGCGATAATGCAAGCGGTTGCCCCGGAAGCGTATATTGTCGATGAGAGTATTACGGCTCGCGCACCGCTTCTTGAGAGATTTAGCTTTGATCCAGGACAGTATCTCTGGAACACAGGTGGTGGGCTTGGATACGGATTACCGGCAGCCGTTGGGGCCGCACTGGCGGAAACACAGTATGATGAGTCGACGCCAGTTGTTGGGTTCATCGGCGATGGGTCATATCTATACTATCCACAGACACTGTACACAGCCGCCGCGCATGATATCGACATAACGGTTGTGATCCCTGATAACCGAGGCTATCGGATTCTCAAGGACAACACCGTCGAGATGCTTGGAGGCGGATACGACGATTATGAGTTTATTGGGATGGACTTTGAGCCGCCTGTTGACATCGCCACGAATGTCGAGAGTTACGGCGCACGTGGACATTGTGTTGACACTCCGGCAGCGTTTAGACAGACCTTTGCAACGGCTGTGAAGACCGCGGGACCGGATGTGATTGACGCGCTGACTAATACAGATTCGTGATGAGCGCCAGCGGGGGAAACGATAGCACTATACTAGCAGCCGTCATACATATATCAGTGATTGAAATTCTCAAGTTTGGGGCGGAATGGTGTGAACCGTGTACCCGTCAAGAAACGGTATTGAGGAATCTCGGTGACGATCATCCCGAGGTCACAATTCGTGATATCGATGTCGAGGAACCAGGCAATCGAGAGCTTAAACGTCGATTTGAGCCACGAGCTCTGCCGACAACGGTCATTCTTGTTGATGAGCAGCCACACACACAGTTTACTGGCTTTGTCAACCGCGACCGAATTGAGGAGACACTCGCGGAAATTAACCCTGAACAGTCACCGGCCTGAGACGGCCGTACGGCCAGCTGCCTAAGTGTGGAAGCTGACGGAGATACAACTCATCTCTGACTTGTGCGTAGATATATATTTCTGGCCGATAATTTCAATTTAGGAACTGATGAGGCGAATGCTAGTTCTTGGTGGCGTACTGATACTTATTATGACCGCGGGCTGTATGGGGCTCACGGATAACGGGGAAGCCCCCGCCGATGATATAACAGAGAATCCAGCCCCAACAGCCGGAGACATTGAGGTACATATCATTAATGTTGGACAGGCCGAATCGACGTTACTTATCGCGCCATCCGGGGAGACAATTCTTGTTGATTCGGGGAACTGGCCACAGGATGGCGAGGAGGTCCTTACGTATCTTGAGGCACAAGGAGTTGATCGAATTGATCATCTCGTGACCACGCATCCACATGCCGATCATATTGGCGGTCATGAGGCTGTAATTGAGCACTATGAGACAAACGCCGATGGGGTCGGGGCCGTCTGGGATTCCGGAGTGACATCAACATCACAGACATACGAGGAGTATATCGATGCCATTGCGCGTCATAATGTGACCCTGTATGAGACACGGGCCGGTGATGAACTTCCGATTGACGGCGTCAATGCACAGGTACTTCATCCACCAACGGAGTTTGAGCCCAGTGACGACGCGCATGCGGGATCAGTTGCACTTCGGGTTCAACACGGCAATATGACATTCATCACCACTGGCGATGCAGAAGTCGAAGCCGAAGAGTGGATGGTTGACACCTACGGAACGTCACTAACCGCCGATGTATATCAGGTCGGGCATCATGGCTCAACAACCTCCTCAGCGGCGTCGTTCCTTGAGCAAATGAATCCGGCAGTAGCGGTGATCTCAAGTGACTATGAGAGTCAGTATGGCCATCCACACGAAGAAACACTGACAAAACTAGCTCAGCGTGATATCGACACGTACTGGACAGCCACACACGGGACCGTTGTTCTCAAAAGCGATGGAACACGGATGGATGTCCTTACCCAGGCAGACGCACCGACAGATCCCACGCAACTTCGTGATGGATCGGCTATTACGGTGTCACCAACCGATCCTCCAAGCTATCGTGGATCATATAATCTAACCACCACTGGGACAGTAACACCGGCAGCCATCGGCTTATGACCACGACTACCCGCTACCCGGCAACGGTTGATCGGATTGATCGGGCTCAAGAGCTGGCAACGGTGCTTATTGAGGATGCTGGCACCGTTGTTGACCAGCGTGTGCTCCCTGTTGAACAGCTTCCGGCGGACGGACGCGAGGAAGGCATGATGCTATGGCTGTGGCTGGATGACGAGACAATCAAGCGAATTGAAGCGCGACCGGAGGCAACCGCCGATCGGAAACAACAACGCCGCGAGCGGTTTGAATCACTGGCCGAGCGTCCACCGGAAGAAGAGTCACCGTCTGAGGACTCGTGAGAGTCTGCCGCGAGTAGCCCGGGGCTTGCTCCGCATTGTTCCTGGAGGTGAGGACACACCGACGAGTCCGCAGTTAGTCGTCAGCGGTTGTGAGGTCATTGTCACCGATAGCCGGTTCAATGGCCTCACGATCAGTTGCTTCTCCGTCAATGTCGTATGGGTACTCGCCGATTACACACCCAAGACAGAGGTCACCTGGATCACGGTCCAGCGCCTTGGCAACAGTCTCCGGGGTTAGATAGGCAAGTGAGTCAGCACCAATTTCGGCGCGAATCTCCTCGGTCGTTCGATCAGCAGCAATGAGTTCATCGCGACTGGCCATATCAATCCCCAGATAACATGGCGCGATAATCGGTGGAGCGCCAATACGCACATGGACCGACTCAGCCCCGGCATCCTGGATAAGTTCGATCAGCTGCGTTGAGGTTGTGCCTCGAACAATGGAGTCATCGATAAGGGTAACCGATTTCCCCTCAACAGTGTCGGTAATTGGATTCAGTTTGAGCCGAACGGCCTGCTCGCGTTGGTCTTGGGTTGGCATAATGAATGTGCGGCCGACATACCGGTTTTTCATCAGGCCTTCAGCGAATTCAACGTCCGCACCGTTTTCTTGGGCCGCCTCGGCGTACCCCGAGGCAAACGCCCGCCCGGAGTCGGGCACGGGCATGACGACATCGGTGTTGACACCGTGGTTGTCCCAGAGCCGACGACCAAGGTCACGTCGTACCTCATACACCAGCCGGTCATCAATTACCGAGTCTGGACGAGCGAAGTACACATGCTCAAAAAAGCAGTGTGCCGGGCGTTTGGCTTGCGCAAGTTGATAGGAATCAAACCCACTGCCATCCGGCGCAAGGATCACCAACTCTCCAGGGCGCACATCGCGAACAAGTTCACCATCGAGAGTATCGATCGCCGCCGACTCGGAGGCGAGAACATAGCCATCTTCAAGCTTGCCGATTACAAGGGGGCGGTTCCCCTTTGGATCACGAAGCCCCAACACGGTATCGTCGTGCATGATCGTGAGCGAGTAGGAGCCGTGAATCCGACGGACCGTCTCTTTGACCGCATCAACAAGATCCGTATCAAGTAGGTTTCGCGCCAGTTCATGCGCGATGACCTCTGTATCTCCATTACTTGTGAAGGCGTGGCCGGCAGCAGCAAGTTCCGATCGCAATGTATCGGCATTGACGAGGTTCCCGTTGTGTGACAGTCCAAGGGAGCCGCTTTTAAATGACACCGAAAACGGCTGTGCACAACAGGCGGCAACGCTGCCGCTTGTCGGATATCGGACGTGTCCGATACCGTTTGCCCCATTAAGTGAGGCTAAATCATCGGGGGCAAAGGCATCCCCGACAAGCCCCATGCCGACATGATCGTACTGTTGGAATCCGTCGTGTGTTGCAATCCCGGCGGATTCCTGTCCGCGGTGCTGTAGAGCGTACAATGAGTAATACAGCGGCCGCGCGACATCGCGATCCTGCAGTGAAATCCCGACGACGCCGCACTTTTCGTGCATTGACCTATTCGTCTACTTTCGATTGCCACTCGTAGTCACGACGGCTACTTGATTCACCAAAGCCACACGCCGAACAGCGACCTTTCTTTACGTGGTAGGATTTCTCCCCGCATCGTCGACAGATGACGTGCGTGGTGGTGTTTCGTTTGCCCTGACCAGAAGTCCCGTCAGTCATGGCGTAATCGAAACGACGTTGTCACCGCGTATAACCGTTGTGTCTTCGACGAGTGTCGCTTGGGCCTCAGCCTCAATATCAACGGTCATCGGATCGAGAACAAGATTCATATGCTCATCAAACCCGGACAATCCACCCAAGAAGACTTCTCCGGACTTGAGACGAACCTGCACCGCCTCACCAACAGCATCAGTGAGTACATCAAGTGGCTGGTCAGCCATACCTATACTCCCCGGCGATCAGAACTTAAGTATGCCGGGACGGCGGTCGACACAGTATCTTTTTGCATTGGCCTCCGGTAAGTCCTGACGATGGCCCGGGACCGATTGCTTGTTGTCTATGTAAAGGGCCTCTGCATGGGAGCGGCAGACGTGCTCCCGGGGGTGTCAGGGGGGACAATTGCACTCATCACTGGGATTTACGATCGGCTCATTGCGGCATTAGCAGCGGTTCATCCAGCACCACTGCGGCATCTCCCACAGCTGCACCGTCACAAGGCCAGACAGGCCATCAGCACCGAATTACGGACTATGGGGGTGCCGTTTCTACTGGCTGTTGGAACGGGCGTTATAACGGCGGTCATCGTTGCCAGTGGCTTCTTGACGACTTTGCTTGCACAACTGCCAGGTCCGACCTACGCATTCTTTGTGGGGCTGATCGCCGCCTCAGCAGTACTGATCGGCGAGGAACTGTCCTGGCCACCGGCGCATATACTGGCAACCGGTGTCGGGGCGGGCATTGTCATGGCTGTGTCAACAGGAACAACAGTCACCGCGACCC
>JBEQBL010000069.1:0-988 GCA_041639835.1 Salinarchaeum sp. | reverse complement strand
ATCTTTTTCGCCGGCGTTGTTGGTATCAGCGCGATGGTACTGCCGGGACTCTCGGGGGCGTTGCTACTGTTGATTCTGGGTCAGTATGAGTACCTCCTTGGGGAGTTACATACCGCAATGGCAGCACTGACTGCGGTCCCAACAGATGGGATCACCACACCACTTGTTGACTCCGGAGTCGTCGTTGGCACCTTTGTTACCGGTGCGTTACTTGGCGTGGTGACCGTTGCGCATGCTGTTAACTGGGCATTTGAACAGAACCGCCAGCTGACACTGGCGGTACTTGTCGGATTAATGATCGGCGGGATTGTCCCACCAGGACAATCAGCACTCGCCGCCACCACGGGCGGTGTAGATATGGTTACTGTCGGCCTTGCCATGCTTGCCGGGGCAAGTGTAATCGCCCTGATTGATCAAGCCACCGGCGATATCTCATACGTCGAGGGCAAAGGCGACGCAAGTCAGCCTTATCAAAAACAACTCAGGGAGCGCCAGCATTGACATCCTCCTCCGCGCGAACGCGGAAGAATCCCGAGCGGTGGGAGTTTCAGGTTTGCAACCACGGATGCCGCTACTTTATCTGAACTCATTTACCCCAGCCGTCGTGATCAGTGGCTGACTGGCGGTGCCAAACTGCCGTTACTCCTATCCTCGGCGTCGTTAACTCTCGTCTGTTGTTTTTGCCAGCAGGGAGTCGCTGACACGTCGATGGACTTGGAGTTATCGTTGGACTTACTCGACCAACCGGCACGAGGCGAACGCTTTTATCATTCATCTTCACCGTGTTGGCGTTTCGGATACTATCTCGTTATGTGAGCGGGCAGGCCGCCTCCGAAGGTTGTTCGGAATCCGCTCCGTTCCGACCTGACCTTACCGTTGTATAGTGGTTCTTGCAAGTTGAACGTATGGATTGGAAACTCGGTCTTACAATTGTCGGTGGAATGAGTCATTGAGTGACGGCGCGTATTCACGGCGCGAACACCGTGGT
>JBEQBL010000068.1:3863-8342 GCA_041639835.1 Salinarchaeum sp. | reverse complement strand
TGGCACCTGTCCGGCAACATAATTACGCGGTCCTGGGACAGTCAAATCATACACGCGCTTGGATGTCGTGTTTGTGTCAGTTTCAATAACAGGATCAAAGTACAGCTCATCGCTAAGAAGACGATCCAGCGCTACGATAGCCGCAACTGCTGACTGTGAGCATAACTCGGTGGCACGGTGCTGGATGGCATCGGTGATAGCGTCAACCGACTGTTCGGACGCCGCTGTCGGCATATCAAGACAGCGGTGGACCACCGAAGTCGGGAGGTCGGTATGCGCAACAAGAGCATCAACAGACAGCCCAAGGCGACGAGCAAGAGTGCCAAGGTCATTCCCAACGGCGGCAGACAGATCGTCAGAGCCGGCTGGACCCGAAGAACCCGTGGCAGTAGTGATACTGGCACCACTCTCGACCTGAGTAGGCGTCAGGACGGCGTTGTCAGCGGTCACAGAAACCGTGGGATCAAGAACGCGCTGAGCAGTTTCAATACGATCGGCAGCAAGGTCAAGAAGATGATCAAACGCAGCAAGAGAATCAGCCGGCCGGTCGGGCAACTGTTCGGGATCGATATGCAGTTCCTGACACAGTGTCGCAATAGCCGATCGACGCCGAGAGGACAAAGGCGCATCAGCGGATGACGACGAGACAGACAGACCGACACGATCCCGGAAGCTCTGGCGGTATTGATCAACCACGGTCACAGTCCAGCCATCCGCAGTTGAGGACTGAGCCGTCGGAATACCAAGGCCGGTGAGAAGATACGCAACCAGCGTCGCTATTGACTGGTCAAGATCCGCAAAAGTAATTGAACCGGTATCGGAGACGGTTCCGACAGTCTCAAACAGTGCACGAAGGAAAGCTGTGATACTTTCTTCGCCGGCGGTCAACAGAACTGAACCAGTTGCTTCCGTGGACGATGTCTGGTCGATAGGACATACATCAACGCAGGTAGCAAGGAAGTAGCCAAGAGTTCGGTTCCGGATTCGGACGACGGAGGTTTCGCCCTGGCGATCACATAGCGTGGCGACATCAAACAGCTCGGTGGCAAGTGTCGCAAACTGCTCACTCAGTGCTGGATCAGCAGTCTCAAAGCGAAGCTGGGCCGAGGTAACGGTCCCATTGCCAGCGAGAAGGCCCAGAAATGTCGCCAGTTGGGGGGTAACTGCTGTCGGCGGCGTAATCGGATCCGTACTGTCTTCCAGTCGGATCCGGGTATCTGCTGGCGAGAGGATCTCTGTGAGCTCCTGCTGGTGAAGTGTCGAAAGGGGAACAAAGCCCGTTGTCTCCGGATTGGAAACGGCAACTCGGTCGGGATCAAGAGCATGAAGCCACGACGATGCATCCGAAGGAGTTGGCAGTGGCATCGACCGTGGGCGAGCAATATGATCATCCGGTTCAATGGCCGCTGCCGGCTTCCAGGAAATCCCAGTGTCTGTTAGCACGAGCAGTTTGTGCTCGGGGGTGACAGTCAGTTCACTGCCATCCTGCGTTGTGATGGTGACGGTTTTCTCGGCAGATTTTGAGAAGACAAACTCCGGATCGTGGTACTGGAATGCGCCCTGTTCAAAGGAAAGAATCTGGAGATCATCCGGGGCAGGAGCAGCCCCTTCAACATCACCAACAACTTGTTCAATCGGGCGAAGGCCCTGTGTTGTCAAAACAGGGGTATCGCCGGTGACGCATTTTCCCGTCCCGGCCGGGCCAGCAAACAGTAAATTCGACAGATCGTTATCGGACACATAGGCCTGCACGCGCTCAATAATCGCCTCGTGACCGACGACATCATCGAGCTGTTCCGGGCGGTATTTTTCAACCCAGACATCTTCGCGGCCAACAGGGGCCGTTGTTGTCTCCCCGGAGGGAGTATCAGACTCGGCGTCGTCATCGGCGTCACTCATACCCAAAGCAAGTCCTTTGCTGGGCATAAAACGCGTGGGATCCAGGCCTAGTCAGCAAGAGCGGCACGAGCCAAGGCCTCAAAGGTCGTCTGCTCGGGCACGACATCAACGGGAATATCATGGTCATGGGCGGTCTGGCGAGTTGGCTCACCAATAGCACCAACGGTAACCGTGTCAGAAAGCGCATTCTGAACGGCATCACGCAGCCCACGCTCGGTGGCCGCCTCAAGAAAGTGTTCGACAGTCAACGAGGAGGTAAAAAGAGCATAATCAAGATCCCCAGCGGCAGCCAGTTCGACTGACCGACCGGCATTCGACGGGCGAGCAAGCCGATACAGGACAGTCTCATGAACATACGCGCCGGCGTCGATAAGCCCCTCAATAAGCCGAGGGCTGCCATGGTCGCTACGAGCAATTTCCACACGATCACCGGCAACCTGATTGGCAAGAGCGGTGACCAGTCCCTCGGAGGAATACTGCGCGGGGACAAGATCAACCGCATACCCGGCAGTTCGGAGAGCCGAGGCTGTCGATGGGCCAATGGCAACAATCTGACCGTCACAGTGCCAGTCTGCGGGAAGTAAGTCACTGCCGGTCCGGCTTGTGAAAATCACATACGACGCATCGGATCTGGGACGCGCATTTGTCGGATCAATAGCAAGCATTGGATCCGGGACCGGGGTAGCCCCCAGCCGCTCAAGTAGTGAGACAGCATCGGCAAGTCGATCATCATCGGGCCGAAACACCGCTACTGTTGGGTGCTGGGTTGACTCTGTGGGGCGCATATCGGATGTCATGATGACCCTTCAGATGTCGATTGCAGTTCAGGAGTGACCTGCTCGCGACAGGCGGCCACCTCACCAATAATAACCACGGACGGCGGTTCAATGTCAGCGGCGGTGGCCTGCTCGGCGATGGTCGCTAAAGTGCCCGTGATGGCGCGCTGCTGAGGCCAAGTGGCTCGCTCAACAATTGCCACGGGAGTTGTTGGATCCATCCCGGCATCCTGCAAAGCGGTGGTGTACTCCGGCAGTCGGTTGACGCCCATCAAGACGACGATAGTACCGGTTGTTGATGCTAACTGCTCCCAGTCAACAGCCGATTCATCCTTTGAGGGGTCCTCATGGCCGGTAACAATGGTCACTGCCGAGGCATGATCACGATGGGTAACCGGAATCCCGGCGACACCGGGGGCAGCCACGGCCGATGTGACGCCGGGGATAATTTCAAATGGAATCCCAGCCTCGGCGAGATAGGCAGCTTCCTCACCACCACGCCCAAAGACAAACGGGTCACCGCCTTTGAGACGAACGACATCCTGTCCGGCGTGAGCAAGGTCCACCAGTCGGCGGTTGATCGCTGCCTGCGCGGTACTGTCACCACCAGCACGCTTGCCAACATCCTCCCGACGGTCAGGATCGACAAGCGAGATGATCTCCGGACCAGGAAGACGGTCATGAAGCACAAGATCAGCGGTCTCAAGGAGTTCACGCGCACGGACAGTGAGCAACTGCGGATCGCCCGGGCCACTCCCGACGAGATACACAGTTCCGGTATCGGCCATACTACTGGTCCCCTCCGTCAGTTGCACTTGCGGCCCCGGCGTCGGCGGTATCGGTATCCGCTTTCGCAGTGGCCTGGTCAATGAGTGTTGCCGCACCCTGATCGATTAAGTCCGCTGCGAAGGACTGTGCAGCCTGACGGTGGCGTTCAACGGGGAGTTCGCGCGTTTCGGTAATCGCCTCAGTGCCATCTGTTGCAAGGATCTGCACACGAGTCGCCACATATGCTCCTTTGACAATTGCGGAGATCCCAATTGGCGTCACACACCCACCCCCAAGTTCGGCCAACAGCGTGCGCTCAACAATCGTTTCAACACGGGCCACCGGATCATCAAGTGCTCGCTGAAACATATCGACATGGTCGTTGGTCGTTGTAACGGCTAATGCGCCCTGGCCAGGTGCCGGAACAAACGTATCACGCGGGAGTCGTTGAAACTGAATCTGCTCAAGTAAGCCTGATCGTTGCAGCCCGGCCTCTGCAAGCACGATCGCGTCATATTCGGTCTCAACATCGCGGTCAAGCGCCTCGCGTTCAAGTGGCGTTAGTGCAGCGCGCCACGTATCAACGGACTGATCAGGAGGATCAACGTCAGGATTATCGGCCGCTTCCTCAGCCGCGTCTTGCCGACGTTGGGCCTCAGCCTGAAGGGTTGGGGCCAGCAGTTTTTGCACACGCGTATCGACATTGCCACGAAGCGGAGCAACCGTAAGCTCCGGACGGACACGGAGAAGCTGTGCCTGACGACGAAGACTTGAGGTACCGACAACCGCTCCATCAGGCAGTTCCTCCAAACGGCAGCCATCAGGCGTTACCAGCACATCGCCACGTGGGCCTCGTTCGGGGATGGCTGCCAAAACGGTATCTGAGATGTCCTCCGTTGGCACATCTTTCATCGAATGAACGGCTGCATCCGCGTCTCCGGTCATCACGTGTTGCTCGACACTTTGGACAAAAGCGCCTGTCTTGCCAAGGTCCTGAATAAGTGCATCGCGAATCTGGTCACCAGTTGTCTCAACT